>JAUZRF010000133.1 GCA_030950645.1 Mariprofundales bacterium | reverse complement strand
CTCCCGGTTTTCCTGATAGCGGCGTTGAAAAATGCTCATTTACAGTAGTAAACTCCGCTTTTTCGCCTTGCTATCAGGAAAACCGGAAGCAATCTGAGCAGTTACAGTCATTTTTGGGTAGAGTGCTGAGTAGTTACTCCGTTGGAATAGGTGCCGTGAATCGAGAGTTGGGAGAACTCTTTGATATGCAAGCCTTCAATGCGTTGCAGGCTATTGGCCAAGTATAAGGTTTTTTCAGGATAGCTGATCTTGAAGTGTCCTATACCCATATCTTTGATTTTCATCACCCATGGGATCTGGTTGAGGCGATCTTTGATCCGTTCGTGCGCATCGACATCGGAGACGCCCTTGATGGTGACATCGACGACGCGCGCCTTGCCTTTAATCATCGCCACCACTGAGCCGACCAATCCGTCAAGGGTCTTCTCTGCCAAGTCTCGCATCGCCTCCTGGTTCGCATCCTCCAACGCCAGCGCCATCCCTTCCCCTCGGCTAGATCCAGAGTGGATCACGCGCACCACACCGTTGGTGTCGCGACCAAAGATTTTGTAGGTCATTTGGGAGGTTACGCGATGCATCGGCATCGATAGGCCATAGCCAATATCCGACCCTTTTCGTGAGGAGATCACATTATCAATTTGACCGAGAATGAAGACATTGGCCATCGAACCCAACATCGCTTTGCGCACGGGTGAGAGGTCGCCGCGATCAAGTTGTCGGGCGATTTTGACTCCATTCATGCCCAGATCTCCAGCCAAATCGACCACCTGAATATCCTGATCAATCAGCCTTTGCTTGATCCCTGCGCTAAACGGATCTCCGTCCAGACGCAGTGCAACGGACTCCACGGAAGAACGGTAGCGACGGCTCTCCACCACCTGGCTCTCCTGACGACTACGGGAGACGATCAACACGCCGACAGCGGTGTTCCTGGCCAGACCACCCACCGACTTCTCGGCATCAGCAGGCGAGACGCAGGCGTGAATGCGCACATGGTAAAGCTCGGCATCCTTTTTTTCGCTAAGTATGCGGACACCATGCACAACGCCACTGGTTTTTTTGATGATGCTATCATCCATCAGCGCAAAATTTTGTACCAGTGAAGATGCCTTGATTTGCACGCCGACAGTCTGCTCAATCGCCGCCCATTTGGCGCGACCTATCGCTTCCATTTTTGCCGAAGCAACATCGCCATTGATCAAAGCCGCGTCACCATCGGCGTTGACACATGATTCCGATGCATTGGCGCTCGATACCAGCAGCAGTGCCAGCATGATGGCGTTGCACAGATGTTTTGTCATGGAGTGCTCGTGGCTAATTGATAAGATTCTGAAATGAGTGCCACTGCTGCTTGATGTTGCCTAGTGTGCTTTTTTGATGTTTAAC
Source organism: Mariprofundales bacterium (assembly GCA_030950645.1). Lineage (GTDB taxonomy): Bacteria > Pseudomonadota > Zetaproteobacteria > Mariprofundales > J009 > JAUZRF01. The sequence continues at coordinate 12,299 of JAUZRF010000133.1, read as the reverse complement.
ACGCACGGCATGCTTGATTTTTACCATATTGGCATGTTTTCCCTTGATGAGGCAGAGGGCCTTGTTCGCAGTGAGTCCGTTTCCAATCACTTCGCAATGGGCAATCGTCTCTTCCGATTGGATGGAGGTATGCCTGACTGGATCGGTATCGTGCGTAAACTGGATGACACTAAGCGAGGCTCCCACCTTTAACCCGCTGCTTTTACCAATGGAGACCGAGGCGATCCGTTGGTTTTTGTTGGAGCGGATCTTGTAGATATAGCCATAAACTGGGGCGATATTGGCCAGTTCCTCTTTTTTATCATCCACCGCTTTTGCCATCGCACTGGTGAGCATGCCGCAGGCATCCTGGACACGGCACTGGCTGGCATACCGTACTTCGTGGGAATTGGTTTCGACACCGGGCTGGGTGATGCTGTTTTTGATCTCACCCGAAGGGAAGGTGACAACACGCAATGAGATATTGGCTTTCCCTATCTCCGTACAGCTCGGTGGGATATAATGGGATTGCCCTTTGTCATCAGTCCATGAGCGGGCTTCGGTGAAATTGGCTTTCACTTGTGCGCCGGATGCGGAGGTGACGATGACATAGTCCACCTGTTTGGCCAATTTCTGAAGCTTTCTGCTATCCAGATGCCCACCCAGACCAGCAGCGAACTTGACCTCATTCATCAACGCGCCCAACTGCGCCCGTTCTACTACGGTGTAGGATCCAGCTTTAACAAAGGCATTGGTCACCTGCTCGGATAACCCTCCGGCAAGGTTGCACTGCTTGAAGGAGGTTTCATTGGCTGCCGGCAGCACCGCGATGCGTGGTTTATGCCCGTTGATGGCATAACTGGGCAGCGTATTTGCGGCGATAGCTCGGTCTTGCCCGGAGACCTCCAGTGATTCTACATCGACTTTGGTGGTGGCACAGCCAACCAGCAATAGCCCCAGCGTAGCACTAGCAAAAAACTTTTGCATGATTCAATTTCTCCCCTGTAATTACTCAGCACCTTACCAGAAAATGGCTGTAACTGTTCAGATTGTTTTTGATTTTCCTACGCCACATGCGGACGATACTTTCGAACACTATCGGGGGGCGGTGCTAGGTTCAATTGCGATCGAATCGTAACTACTCAGCTCACTCCCAGTTTTCCCGATAGCGGCGTTGAAACATACTCATTTACAGTAGTAAACTCCGCTTTTTCGCCTTGCCATCAGAAAAGCCAGAAGCGATCTGAGCAGTTACATCGAATCAATCATTTCGGTTCCTCGCCATGATCGGCGATGTAATGCAGAATTTTAATGCTATGTGCCGATGCCCATGGGTAGGCACCGATCACCTTATCGATGATGATTCCTTTACGGTTAAGGATGAAGGTTTCTGGGTATTTGACCACCCCCAGTCGATCGGCAGCTACGGCGCGGCCACCTTGATCCCAATAGATTGGAAAGTTCACTCCATGATCTCCAATAAACTGCTGCAATGCTTGCAAATCTTCATCGACGGATAGCCCGATCACGGCGAAATCGCTGCTTGGAAGTTGCTTGCTGAGACGGATCAGATCCGGCATCTCTTTGCGGCATGGTGGGCACCAAGTAGCCCATACATTGAGGATCACCACCTTGCCGTGAAACAGATCTTTACTGGCGGCGACACCGCCTGAAAGATCACGCATCATCAAGTTGGGCAAAGGAGCTCCCTTTTGCGGCAATACTTTGCGCGCACCATCGCCCCCAGAGCAGGCGGTGAGGGTGGTTAGTGCCATCAGTAGTAGCAGACACAGTACGCGGTTGATGGTGGTGGATTTCATCTTTATTCTCCTTGTTGGCTTCGGCGGCGGAGCACATCGCGTACCATCCAGCCAATCACTCCGGCACCGGCGATCATGGCAATGGTGATGGCAATCGTCTCCGTCTGTTCGCTGACCATACCGCCAATCAAAATATGGACGCTATAGCCGAGAACGATCAGGGAGGCTATCGCACTGATCAGGTAGATGAGCGCCTCTTTCATCCGATCTGCTCGAGCTCGTCTGCGCTTAGCCTGATCCGCTTGATGCTAAGCGCGCGTTTGGTGGCGGGGTCTACCTGCAGCAGGGTGGCGCGGATTTCGCCGCCGCGTTCTACCGGCTCAAAGCGTTGCGGAAGTTTCTCTACCATCCGTTTGAGCGCAATGTTGACCTTCATGCCGATCACCGATTGGTACGATCCGGTCATGCCAATGTCACATTGGTGTGCCGTCCCTTGGGGGAGGATGCCTTCGTCGCAGGTGGGAATGTGGGTGTGGGTGCCGTAGACACATGAGACCTGGCCATCAAGATACCAGGCCAATCCTACTTTTTCGCTGCTCGCCTCGGCATGCATGTCGACTAGGATGGCGCTGACATCATCGGGGATCTCTTTTAGCACTCGGTCTGCGGTTAAAAAAGGACACTCCCAGCCGCCCATAAATACTTGGCCGATCAGATTGATGACCGCAATGCGATGCCCGGCTGCGGTCTCGCAGATGGTCCAGCCCCGGCCTGGGGCAAAGCGGGTGAAATTGGCGGGGCGGACAAAGCGTTGATCTTGATCGATTAAGGTGAGAAAATCTTTTTGATCCCAACAGTGGTTGCCGTTGGTGAGCACATCAATGCCAAGGTGAAACATCTCGTCGGCACATTTGGCGGTGAGGCCAAAGCCTGCGGCCAGATTTTCGCCGTTTCCGACCACAAAATCGACCATATGCTGATCAACCAGATGGTGTAGGCCATGGCTGAGGGCGCGGCGACCAGCTTTGCCAATAATGTCGCCAATAATAAGTATATTCAATGGCATGGTATGCTCTCTTTTTCAGTAAAGATGCGTTGCAGCGGTTGATCGTGTGGTTCGGTGGCTACCTCTTCTACCTCTTGGCAGGAGAAGGCCAAACCGACCACGGCGCAGAGTCCATCACCATATTGGGATAGCCAACGGTCAAAATATCCTTTGCCCATCCCAATTCGCCGACCTTGGCGGTCAAAAGCGGTCAATGGACAGGCAAGCACCGTGATGGAGGCATCGTCTGCGTTCCAAATCCGATTCGATTGTGGCTCAAGTGTGCCGAAGTCGCCATCAACCCAAGTGGTATCTGGTGCGCATGCTAGCCACTTCATGGTTCCATGGCGAAGGATGGGGGCAAAGGGTGTGATGTGGTGGGCAGGGGTGAAAAATAGTGGCTCGGTGGCCACTTCGCAACCGAGGTTGCGGTAAATCAACAGCTGTGCTGCTTCGATCTCCAATATCCATGCGAACAATTGCTCGATGATCTTCGCGCTAGCTCGTTGGCGATATGCGTCACTCAGAGCTGCACGCTGCGTTTTTCCCCATTGGCGGAGTTGCCGTTTTTTATTCGTGATGATTGGTAACTACTCAGATTACTCCTGACTTTCCCGATGGCGGCGTTGAAAAATGCTCATTTACAGTAGTAAACTCCGCTTTTTCGCCTTGCGATCGGAAAAGGCAGAAGCAATCATTTACAGTAGCAAGCTCCACTTGTTTACCTTGCTATTAGAAATAGCTGGAAACAATTTGAGCCGGTACGCGATATTTGTTAAAGGGGGGGGGGGAGAACACAACGGTTGATCATATAACGAAAAAGCGCCCCCGCACTGACGATTCGGCACAAGCGTTGTCGAACCCTCTGTCGGAGGTGGGTGCTGCATTCTAAGATTAGGTTTCCCGAGCGGGCGGGAATCACACACTTAGAATATATAAGCTCCCTATCGACTTGCTATCGGCTCTGGCAACTTAAGGCCACTCGATCAGCGCAGGGGCGCATTCGCTAACGCCTCTGCTTGGGAAGCTAGCGCATCTATTGCAGAAGTCAAGCCTAATGTTCCGTCGGCCTGCTGGCGTTGCAAGCGGAGCAAATCCTCCGCGATATTGAGTGCCACCAATAGCAGCAGACGCTCACCACCGACCACTGCGCCAGCCCGACGGAGTTCATCCACTTTGTCATGCACCAGTGCGGCGCAATCCTGCACCATGGCTGGATCTTCATGGACAATGCGATGGGTACGGTCGAGCAGTTTGATTTCGACGACTTGGTTCATTCTGGGGCCTCCTCGGCTTCATCATCAATATTGAGTTGCAGTTGTTTTACCAATTCTAGTGCATCGTCAACACATTGACTCACCTGTTTGTGCTTGGCGTCATGCTCTCTCTGCTGCTTTTCCAATCTGGAGGCTTGATCGCGAACGGTGGTCAGTTGTTCGGAGGCCTTGCTCAAGGCATCACGCAAACGACGATTTTCACCGATGACGCTCTCCATATTGCGGCGAATGGTGGTCAGATGTTGATAAATGGTGTCGAGTTGAGAGAAATGTTCCATGGCGGGCTATTGCATCAACACGGTGGGCATTGGTCAACCAAATCGGCGATAGCTTGACGAAAGGATGGGTACTGAAGTTTTGGCATTAAGGATTGATGCAACTGCTGGTTTGATACGCGCTTGTTGTCGCGGAAGAAGGCCAATACGCTTGGAGAGAGCGTGGCCTCTGCCTGTTGCGGAGAGAGGATTTTAGGCATTGCTGCGCCAGCAATGGTCGCCAACTCGCGGACATAATCGGCATGCGGCGAGGGCATGTCATCGCTGATATTGAGGATGCGACCCGCAGTTGGGGCTTGCATGGCGGCTAGCAATGCCGCCACCAGATCGTCGGCATGGATGCGGTTGGCGAAGTGTGGTGGGTTCCAGCCAACGGTTTGGTAGCCCCCTTGGCGCAGTCGGGCAATAAGATTGCGCCCTGGCCCGTAGATTCCGCTAATACGAAACAGCTCGGCTGGTAGCGGGGAGTTCATCCATGCGCGCTCTGCCGTCAGCCGTGCGGCACCGCGTCCTTGGCTGGAGAGGTGGGGGGAGGATTCATCAACCCAGTCGCCTTTAGCATCGGCGTAGACACTGGTTGAGGAGAGGTATCCTGCCCAAGTAAGCTGCGGGCATTTTCTTGCTACGGCTTGCACCCATTGGCATTGGGGAGCTTTCCAATCGGTTGCGCTGCTGCGATCCAATGGGATCGAGTCGAGCAGGGCTTCGAAGGTGGCCAGCCGATCGGCAGGGATATGCGCTGGAGACGGGGCAACAATGGTAGCGATTCCTAACTGCTGCAGTTGCTCCGCCTGCGCTACGCTGCGCGTCATTGCGGTCACGCGAACCCCATGTTGCTGCGCGGCCTGCGCTAGGCGTGAGCCAATATAACCGCAACCGAGAATGAGCAGCGATGCAGGCAGGGTCAGCGGGGCACCGTTCCATCAGGAAAACCGGAAGCAATCTGAGCCGTTACAGCCATTGTCGGGTAGTTACTCCGCAGCTTTAATTGCGTCCCATACGCATCTCGAAATCCTCGGGGAAGACGGCGTTGATATAGGCGTCTTCATAGCTGATTGAGTTATCCTCCACCAGCATTTGCAGGTGTTGATCGAAGCTTTGGGTGCCATAGATGCGATGTCCCTCTTCTAGCGCGCGCGGAATCTCTTGGGCTTTATCCGACCAGTCGAGCAGGAACTGACGAATCACCGCATTGACGATCAGAATCTCCATCACTGCAGTGCGACCTTTCCCCTCTTTGCACGGAAGCAGCTTCTGTACCACGATGGCGCGCAGGCTCTCAGCCATGCGTTCGATGAAGGCATCCTGCTCCTCAGCGGCAAAGGCACCCATCATGCGTTGGATGGTGCCAACGGCAGTGGTGGCGTGGACGGTGGCTGCAACCAAATGGCCGGTTTCGGCAGCCATCAGTGCCATCTGGATAACACTTTTGTCACGAATCTCGCCGGCGAGGATAATATCCGGTGCCTCACGCAGGCAGTCATTCAGACCTTGCTCGTAGCTCTCTAGATCAGTGCCTACCTCGCGTTGGGTGACGGTGCCGGGGCAGTCGAAGGGGTAGCGGAACTCGATTGGATCCTCCAGCGTTACCACATGGACTGGCCGTCGTTGAATCACCCGGTAGAGCATGGCCGATAGAGTGGTCGATTTCCCCGATCCGGTGGCGCCACCGATCAAAATCAGGCCGTTGCGATTATCAGCAATCTCGCCCAGTACTGGCGGTAGCCGCAGCTGTTCGAAATTGGGAATCTCTTGCGGAATGCGTCGTGCCACGATGCCAAAACTACGCGCGGTGGCCATTACATGGATACGGTAGTGGCTAACATTCTCCAGTGAATATTGGCAATCGATGTTGTGCGCCCCCTCCACCGTGGGGGGGTGCGGCAGCTTGCGTATCAAGTGTTTGATCATCTCCACCACCTGGTCATGGGTGGGGGGTGCCATTTTTTCCGCCGGAATGGTGACCACGCGGCCATCCATTTTCATGCGAATGCGATCACCGGTTTTGATAATGAGATCCGAGCCGTTGTTTTTGTGCAACAGCAGCAGCAGTTGGTCGATCAGATGCCAGTCGTCAGCCATGTCTATTCTCCCTTCGTAACTACTAAGATTACTACTTATTTTCCCAATTTCGGTGTTGAAACATGCTCATTTACGGTAAACCTTAAGCTTTTTCGCCTTGCTATCAGAAAAATCAGCAGCAATCTGAGTCGCTACGGAATATTTTCAAGTGGGGAAGCCACCCATCCACCCAGAGTTTTACAAGAGGCTCCTTAGATAGAGAGCGCGGTGCCATCACCGTCGCTATTGTTGTTGAGTAGTTTGTCGGTTGCAGAGGCACCGTCGTCATCGTCGCTTGATTCCAGCTTGGCCATTTTCATTTTCAAGCGTAGGTCGTTGGGTGAGTCGGAGTTGCGCAACGCCTCGACCTCGGTGATTTTACCCTCGCGCCACAGCTTGAGCAGCGCCTGGTCAAAGGTGACCATGCCGTACTGCTCGCCGCCAGCGACCATGGCGTCCTTGATCTCACCGACCTCGCCTTTGAGGATGAGATCCGAGATGCGCGGTGTGTTGACAAGAATTTCGATCGCTGCCGCGCGTTTGCCATCGACCGTTTTCACCAGTCGTTGTGACAAAATGGCGCGCAGGTTCATCGACAGGTTCATATAAACCTGCGGATGTTTCTCCTCGGGGAAGAAGTTGAGGATGCGATCAATCGCCTGATTGGCGTTGTTGGCGTGGAGGGTGGCCATTGCCAAATGGCCGGTTTCGGCAAACTCAATCGCCTGCTCCATGGTCTCCTCTTCGCGAATCTCACCCAGCAGAATCACATCCGGAGCCTGGCGCAGGGTGTTTTTCAGTGCTGCTTGGAAGGAGAGGGTGTCGGTGCCCACCTCCCGCTGGGTGATGACACACTTCTTGTGCTGATGCACATACTCTACTGGATCCTCAATTGTGATGATATGTCCTGCCTGGTTGGAGTTGCGCCAGTCCACCATGGCCGCCAACGAGGTCGATTTACCGGATCCTGTGCCGCCGACCATGATGACCAGACCACGGGTCGTCATGGCGATCTCTTTGAATATTTCTGGTAGCTTAAGATCATCAATGCCCATGATGGTGGTTTCGATCTTGCGAATCACCAAGCCAATCGCGCCCATCTGGCGGAAGATGTTGACGCGGAAACGGCCAATGCCGGGGTAGGAGAGTGACAGGTTCATCTCCATCTCGGTGGAGAAGCGTGCCTTTTGCTTACCACTCATCACCGAGTTAGCGAGCTGCTCGGTATCCACCGAGCTTAAATCATCGCTGCCGACCCGGGTTACTGCACCCTTGATGCGATAGCCCGGCGGCATGCCTGCGGTAATGTAGAGGTCGGAGGCATCCTGATCGGACATGATCTTGAGTAACTTGCGGATACCGAGTTTTTTGGGTTCTTGCATGAATATTCTCCTTGCGGCATGTCACTACTCAGCTCACTCCCGGTTTTCCCGATAGCGGCGTTGAAAATGCGCATTTACAGTAGTAAACTCCGCTTTTTCGCCTTGCTATCAGAAAAACTGGAAGCAATCTGAGCAGTGACAGCCATTTTCGGGTGGGGTGCTGAGTAGTTACTGCGGCATCATGGTTTCATAGCGCATGGATGCGTTGAGTGATTACTGGAACAGCTTTTTGTTTTGCGCCTTTTCCAGCGCCACTTGTTGGGTGATTTTGCGTTTTGCTACCAGCTCTTGCAGGCACATATCTAAGGTTTGCATCCCATCGCGTTTACCCGTTTGCATGACGCTGACCAGCTGTGGCAATTTATTTTCACGGATGATGTTACGCACGGCATTGGTGCCGAGCAGAATCTCATGGGCCGCTATTCGACCATGACCATCCGGAGTGCGCAGCAGGTTTTGTGAGATCACCGCTTTTAGTGATTCGGAGAGCATGGCGCGTACCATATCCTTCTCAGCTGTGGGGAAGACATCGATGATGCGATCCATGGTTTTTGGCGCAGATGAGGTGTGTAGGGTGCCGAACACCATGTGGCCGGTTTCTGCCGCAGAGAGTGCTAGGCTAATGGTCTCCAAATCACGCATTTCACCTACCATAATGACATCAGGGTCTTCGCGCAAAGCCCCTTTGAGTGCATTCGCGAAGGATTTGGTGTGTGGTCCGACCTCGCGTTGGCTGATCAGGCTGTTTTTGCTTTGATGGACAAACTCAATCGGATCTTCAATGGTGAGGATATGCCCTTTTTCGGTCTCGTTGCGGTAGTTGATCATTGCCGCCAAGGTGGTGGATTTACCAGAACCGGTTGGTCCGGTGACCAAGCAGATGCCGCGTGGCTCCATCGCTAGTTTTTTGAAGATCGGGGGGCATTTGAGTTGCTCTAAGGTTAGGATTTCGGTGGGGATGGTGCGAAATACCGCAGACATGCCCCGATGTTGCCAGAAGGCGTTGACACGGAAACGGGCGATGTCTCCAAGCGCAAAGGAGAAATCGAGCTCCAGATGCTCCTCAAATACTTTGCGCTGATTGTCGTTCATGATGTCGTATACCATGGTTTGCACCGCTTGATTCTCTAGCGCAGGCACCTTGATTTTGGTCATATCGCCATGGATGCGAATCATCGGGGATTCGCCTGCGGAGAGGTGGAGATCGGACGCGCCGTTCTTGACCGAAAAGGCCAGCAGTTCTGAAATATCCATTGAGCATTCCTCCGATTTTTGTCAAATGTATCAGCCAAACATAGCCGAGGTTATTGGCTTTGCAACCGCCGTAGGAACAATAGCAGCATTTCCGGGTCAGATGGGTTTTGATCGTATTTCAGCATGGCGGCGACACTATTTTCTACGGGTAACCAGCCATAAAAGGTATTGCAGGCAAAGCGGATGAACTTCATGGCAAGAAAACCGTTGAACCAGTGCAGGCAGCGTTTATGAAACGCGGTTGCTGTGGTCGTATGGTGACGGATATTGTTGATCTTCTCTTCGCCGTGTTGCTGCCTTAGGAAGGCTTGGATGGAGTCGGGGAGGTGAGCGATGGTTGGATCTTGCCATAAGTACTGAATATTGTGGATGAATATGGCCAAATCCGCGAAGGATTGTGGATGGTAGCTGGGCCAATGTTCGGTGCCCTGTTGCATCCAGTTTCGCATCGCCTGACCGGTGCCGAATGGGGTGCGGCTAGAGAGTCGCGGCGAGGGGAACACGGAGGCTCCAGTACAGTGCACTAGGGTGCCAAGCTGTGCCAGTTTGTGCAGAAAGTAGAAGTCTTCGCCAGCTTGGCGTCGGTTCATGCCACCCTGCTTGGCGTAGCTACTGGCACGGCAGGCGAAGCAGGATCCGATGGTGGGGAAGGCGTAAGGCACGCCAGCCTGTTTTAACCCCTCCCAGTATAGACGCAGATGGAGTTCATAGTTGATGATTGCTGCGCGGGCATGGATTGAGGGAGCATCCTCGATGCGGTGGGCGAAATTGGTCGTGATGGCCGGGGCATCAGGGTGATGGCGAAAGCTTTCGCCAATGGCGCAGAGGTAGTGCGGGTTGACTAGGCAATCTGCATCAAGTGAGATGAGTATGCCATCATCAACACCATAGGATGCCATCCGTACAATGGTGGCATCCATCCCCCGCTTGCGTGCGGCTCCGACGCCACCTTCGCGATCAGCTTGCGCGGTGGCGTTGATGGTATGGAGTGGCCAGCGCAAGGGGTATTGTAGCAGCGATTGCAGGGTGTGTTGGTTTTGTTGTCGTATTGACTCGGGGTCGTTGGCGCAGTCATTGACGACTACCACGACCTCTATCGGATTGGGTGGTGGGTCGCATTGTGCTAATGATTCCAGCGTGGTGGTGAGCGTGGGTTCATCATGACAGGGGATGATTACCACCATGGTGCTCGGAGCTATTGGCTTAGGGGGCTTCTCGAATGTTTTTCCCGCATGGGTTGGATAGCGTTGCAGGTAGCGCTGAAGGGGATCAGCCATCTTCCGTGGGGATGAGTACGGTATCTATCGCCTGTTGTTTGGTGTTTGGATAATCCAATGAGTAGTGCAACCCGCGTGACTCCTTACGCTTTAGGGCAGAGCGGATGGTAAGGGTGGCTACCTGAGCCAAGTTGCGCAGTTCAATCAGGTCACGACTTAACGGGTAGCGCCAGTAGTAGTGGGCGATCTCCTCCTCGACAATGCGCAGGCGACGGCGGGCACGGCGCAGGCGCTCATTGCTGCGTACCAGCCCGACATAGTTGGACATTACGGCCCGAATTTCATCCCAATTTTGCTTAATTTGCACCCGTTCTGCCTCCCGTTCTACTCCAGAGTCATCCCACTTTGGTACGGCTAGAATTGGATCGTTATCACCGATATTGATGATCGCTTTCGTGGATAACTCGGCCATCACCAGGCATTCGAGCAGCGAGTTGCTCGCTAGCCGATTGGCACCATGTACTCCGGTACAGGCAGACTCCCCGATGGTATAAAGGTGCTTGACGGATGTGGCTCCAGTCAGATCGGTCTGCACACCACCACAAAGGTAGTGGGCGGAGGGGACAATCGGAATAGGCTCGGACGCCATATCAATTCCTAGTGCTTGTAGGCGTTGGTGAATGTTAGGGAAATGGTGGTGAATTTTCTCTGAACCCAGTGGGCGGGCATCGAGAAACATGCAATCCACGCCTTGCTTTTTGATCTCATGATCAATCGCACGGGCGACGATATCTCGTGGTGCCAACTCCATGCGTTCGGGGTCGTAGTCGGACATAAAACGGTGACCATGACCATCAACCAGCAGCGCCCCTTCTCCACGCAGCGCTTCCGTAAGCAGGAGCCTTGGCGCTTCGGTGTGGTACAGGCTGGTGGGGTGAAACTGCATCATCTCCATATTGGTCACCGCACAGCCGGCGCGCCAGGCTATTGCGATGCCATCCCCGGTAGCGGTGTCCGGATTGGTGGTGAACATGTAGGCCTTACCGGCACCGCCGGTGGCGAGGACGACATGGCGCGCGGCGACGGCGATAACCTTATTATCATGCAGGAGATAGATCCCTACGGCGCGCATGGCGTTGCCATCCGGCCGGAGAATCATGTCGACGGCGGTATGGTGGGGAAGATGGGTGATGTTGGCGTGGTTGAGAACATGCTGGCGCAACACATCGCTGACGGCACGCCCAGTAGCGTCCTGGACATGAACGATTCGCGGACGGCCATGCCCTCCCTCGCGTGCAAAATGGAGCATGCCGCTATCGCGATCAAACGGGATGCCGAGCGCAACCAGCTGGGTGATGATGTCACCACTCTGTTCTACCATCTGCTCGACCACCTCGGCTTTACACAGCCCCGCCCCTGCCCGCAAAGTATCGGCGACATGGTCGGCGATGGTGTCCTCTAGGTCGGCTACGCCTGCGATACCGCCCTGCGCCCAGTAGGTGCTAGACTCAGCGAATTCACCCTTATTGACCAGTCCTACCTGGAGACCGTGTTGTGCGAGCCTGAGCGCACTTAGCATGCCAGAGGCGCCGCAACCTACGACAAGGACATCAAATTTCATGGCAGCTCCCCCCCTCAATTAAACCGGAATGTAACAGCATTTCGCTATCGGTTTTTTTCAGGACTTGATCGGCAAAGTGGTCATCTCCACGGGGTTTCCCCAGATGGGAGTTGTGATGCAAATCTTTGCGCCCCTTCTTCCCCACACTCTGAGCAACAAACTCGACAAACAACGCTTTGGCGTGGGGTGTATTGGCGGCAAAGCGAGCTAGAACCTCCTGCGTGTGCAGCCACGGAACCTTCACAGTTAAGCGGGATTCCGTATGCGTTTCCACGCGGGAACGAGCATAGGCACCGTAAATAAATAACTCATCGGTTTTCACTTGTCTTTTTGCTTGCTTTCTTCGTTGTAAAAAGCCTTATATAGCAGTGCTATATGCCGCTTTTTCGCCTTGAAACCAAACAAAAATCCAGCGCGTAAACCAACGA
>JAUZRF010000132.1 GCA_030950645.1 Mariprofundales bacterium | reverse complement strand
CATTTTCAACGCCGCTATCGGGAAAACCAGAAGTGAGCTGAGTAGTTACCAGCACCCATTGAAAACATCTCTGTAACTGCTCAGATCGCTTCCGGTTTTTCTGATAGCAAGGCGAAAAAGCGGAGTTTACTACTGTAAATGAGCATTTTTCAACGCCGCTATCGGGAAAACCGGAAGTGATCTGAGTAGTTACCGGACATTCATGCAAAAAGGAGCGTAGATTTAGTAGAAGATGAGCATTATTGAGTATATTTTTCCCGCCAAGGGGCATGAATCCCGTCGTTTTCGTCAGGCATTGGCGATTAGTCGCCAGATGCTCAAGGGCTCAACCTTGCCGCAAGGCGTTGCGGATACTCTGGTTGCTACGGGAAATGATGGCGTGGCGGCCTTTCGGCTCGCGCTACAACGCTATGGCCATGCGCATGGTTCGCAGCGGCGAGAGGGCGTGGTGATGCAGTTTTCTGCTATCCAGTCGGATACGGTTATTCCGTACTTGGCGGTATTGGTTGAAGATGCGGAGGGGATGGTCGGAAGCAAAGCGATCACCGCATTGCTACCCTTTGGTAGCCGCATCATGGGGATTCTCTTCAAGGGCGTGGAGCATGGAAATCGCTGGACTCGTAGCGCCGCTGTCCGTGCACTCGGCACCATTGGTGGCGCTCGCGCAGTTCCGTGCTTGATTGCGGCTCTGCAAGATGACGAGGAGCATGTGCGTAGCGAGGCTGCGGAGGCGCTTGGGAATATCGGGGATCAACAGGCGACACAACCCTTGTTGGCATCACTGACCGATCCGAACTGGTTGGTGCGGGAGAGCGCGAGTTCCGCCCTTGCTGCTTTTGATAACCACCAGATAGCGGAGAAGCTCGGTTTATTTTTGCAAGATTCCAACCCAGCAGTGCGTTCGCAGGCACTGCATACCTTAAGCAATATTGGTGGGCAAATTGCGCTTGCGCCCTTAGTGGCCGCACTGGATGATTCCGAGCTGAGCGTGCAGTGGGATGCCGCAGATGCACTGGGCAATATCTGGAACGGTCTTGCGCATAACGGGGAACGCATCGGGGAGCAGGCCGAGGCAGTGGTTCCGCTTTTGGCGCACTTTCCATCGGGCGATAAAATTTTGCGTCAGCGCATTGTTGCCTCGTGCCAGCGTCTCGGAGTGAGGCATGTGATTAAGGCGATTGGCCACCCGCAGCCGGGGATTCGCGCTGCCGCTGCGGAGTTGATTGGTCAGCAGGCGGGGCAACAAGTGGGCTCACATCCCAATGGGGCGGCCTATTTCACGGAGGAACAGATTGCGCTGGCTATCACGGAGCATGCTTCTGCGTTGGCAAAAGAGCCGCAACACGATGTGCGGATGTGGCTCGTTATCTCCTTAGGTCAGATGTTGACCCGTATCGCTAGAATCCCTGAAGTGGGGTTAATTCCGCTGTTTTTCGCGATTGATGACCCTAGCCAGGTGGTTCGTTACCACGCCCAACGGGCGCTGGATCAGATCCATGACCCCCGGGTGGAGGCATGGATGCGGCAACGCAATACCCCCGCGACACGCACCGCAATCAAGGTGCAGGTTCCATGCCCGAGTTGCGCCCAGATGCAGGAGCTCACTCCGCCACTGGATGGCACGCGCCATCGGTGTGGCAACTGCACGCTTAGTTTTGCCATTCGTACCGCAGGCGATGGTACCCTTTTGGTTACTCCGCTTACCCATGCCAGAAATCCGAACGGTGAATGCCATGCACAGCATCCTTGGTATACTATTTTGCAACTCAAGCCGGATGCCGATGTGAACGCCATTCGCACAGCTTTTCGCCATCTTATCAAACAGTATCATCCGGACAAAGTTGTGGGTTTAGGCAAGGAGTTTCAACAGTTAGCAGAAGAGAAAACCCAACGACTTACTGCAGCGCTTCGCCGTGGTTTGGAGGCGTGCGCACGCCGGAAGTGAGGCGCGCTCCAATTGCGGTTATGGGTAACTACTCAGCTCACTTCTGATTTTGCTGATGGCAAGGCGAAAAAGCGGAGTTTACTACTGTAAATGAGCATTTTTCAACGCCGCTATCGGGAAAACCGGAAGCGATCTGAGCAGTTACGGGATGTTTTCAATGGGTGCTGAGTAGTTATGGTACGATTTCGGCGCAGTTTCCGCCGTGGCCTTTGGCGACATAGAGTGCAGCATCCGCCCGCTTTAGCCACGCGTGCAGCCCCTCTCCACCATGGCGTTCTGCTACCCCGACACTAATGGCCAGAGTTAGCTTTTTCCCTACCAATGGGGGGGTGGTGACGCATTGGCATAATCCGCGTGCGGCCAGTAGCGCCCCTTCACCATGCACGGCAGAGAAGACGACGACAAACTCATCTCCACCGATGCGAAACAGCATATCCTCTGCCCGTATCCGCTCCTCAAGCCGTCCGGCAATGGCCCGCAACAGATCATCGCCCGCAGCCTTTCCGATCGCCGTGTTGATTTGGCATAAGGCATCAATATCGATCATGGCTAGGCTGGAGATGGTGCTTTCATCTAGCGTAGCGAGATACTCTTTGAGTGCTCGACGGTTGGGTAGTCCGGTCAGTGTATCGCTTCGTGAGGATGCTTCCGCTTGGGCGAATTGGCGTGAAATGTCGGCAAACACTCCGATTCGTTCATCAATTTCACCCTGTAGACGGTTTTCTACGCGATGAATATTGCGCTGCGCTGTTTTGAGATCATCACTAATCCGGCGTAGGTACTTTTGTGCCGCCACCGGATCCTCTGGAATGGGTTGGGATAATAGCACCGCTACTTGGCGCAATTCAGGCGACTCGGCCCCCATCTCAAGCAGCATCTCCTGTACCGCTTGCAGGGAGTCCATGGTAGCGATGGCCAGCTCATGCATCTGTTTGCTGATGCGACGATTCTGTTGTAGGTGTTGCAACAGTGTGTCAGCGAACCACGCCAACTTTTGTTCGACATCTACCGCCTGCGCACCACCTACCCCTAGCATTCCCGCCATGTGACGCACGCTACGCACCACCTCGGCATGCAGTGTTCTGCCCTCCCGTAACTGGTCGCGCTGTTGATCCACATGGGCAGTGATCTGATTGGCATCGGCGGTTTCCTGCTGCTTTGGGTAACGCTTGATCAAGGTGCCATGTTCCGCATCCGCGAGCTGCGATAGCCAGTGTGCCAAGTCCAGCGCACTTTGAGGTATATCTGTGCGCGTATGCTCCATCATCTCGACTTGATAAATCAGCTTGCGCAGATGCCCTTGGGCCTGGGCATCCTTATGCCCTTTTAGTCTGGTGCGCAGAGCAAAAAGATGCTCCTTGATCCCATCCAAATCGGCCATCGTGATTAGCCTGCCATTGCCCGAGCGGTGGTGATCGCACAGCCCAGGCTGCGGCAATCTACTGCGCCACCACGCCCGCCCGCGCGATCGAGTGCGGTTCCGTGATCCACACTGGTGCGGATGATCGGCAATCCCAGTGAGATGTTGATCGACTCCCCGAAGCCATCCATCTTGAGCGGTATCAATGCCTGATCGTGGTAGCAGCAAATGATGGCATCGAATTGCGAACGGATTGGCGGCGAGAAACAGGTGTCCGCAGGCAGGGGGTCGCTAATATCCACCCCCTGCGCGCGTAGTTGCGTTCGCGCAGGCTGCAAAATACGCACCTCTTCATCACCAAAGTGGCCTGCTTCGCCACCATGGGGGTTGAGTGCGCATAGACCCAGTCGTGGTTTGGTAAGCCCAAACCGGCGACGCATATCTTGATCAACAATGCGCCCGACAGTGATCGTCCCCGCAATACTTAATGCATCGGGCACGGCGCGTAGTGCTAGGTGGGTGGTCAGCAACGCCACTCGCAAGCGCGGCGAAGCCAACATCATCACCACCGCGACATCGCCACATAGATGGGCGAGGAATTCGGTGTGGCCAGGAAAAGCAAAGCCCTCATCCCGCAATACCGCCTTTTCAATCGGGCCGGTGACCAGTGCTGCGCCTTCGCCACGCAGGCAGGATTTCGTCGCCCAACGAATCGCGGCGATCACGGCGGCGGCACTTTCGGCGGCGGGGGAGCCCGCCATAATTGTGGTATCACATACCACAGATGGGGGGGTTAGGCAGTTGATGGCACCACATTCAAGCGGTTGATCCATGCTGGTAAGCAGATGAAGTATCAGTGGAATCCCAAGTATATTTGCGCGCGCACGCAACCAGTCTGGTGGTGCCACCACGACCAGGTTTTCAAATAGTTCAGGCTGCTGTTGCCACAGCAGAATGGTGCAATCCGGCCCGATTCCCGCTGGCTCACCGAGCGTAAGCAGCAGGGGGTGATGGTTTTTTAGATCCCCACTATTGCGCGGGTTGGTTGGTTGCAATGGCGTCGATGCATCATTCACAGGGGTGGGTTTTGATCAACAGGTTCTGTTTGCGTTCGGCCAGCCAGCGCGGTAGTCGGGCTTGCAGCTCCATTGAGCTTAACTGCTGGGAGATCTCATCGCGTCGTAGCTCGAATGCGTTGGGGTCGACATGGCGCCGCGCGATTACCCGAATGATGTGCAGGCCAAACTTGGTTGTGACCACGCCACTGGTCTCTCCTGCCTGAAGCGCAAAGGCAGCCTTCTCGAAGGCTGGAGCCATATCTCCACGCTTGAACCAGCCCAAATCGCCGCCGCGATCGGCACTAGGCCCTTGCGATAACTCCTTGGCACGGGTAGCGAATTCGGCATCACTCGCTTTGCGTAGCTCCTCTGCGGTTACCCGGACACGATGCATGATTTTGGCACTAGTGCTTTTATCGGCACCGGATGGAATACGGAACAGGATGTGGCGTGCATGCACCTCATCATAGGCCTTGCCTACCTTGGGTTTGTGCCACCGCTCCTCATCAATGCGCAACAGATTCATGCCCCCAGCAATGCGGATGGGTTGGCTTAATGCTTCGACGGGCTGGTGCAGGAATTCACGAAATTGACTCGGCATCGCGTCTGGGTAGTGCCAGCCTAGATCACCCCCTTGGGCGGCGTTTTGACCGTCGGAAAACAGGGGCGCTAATGAGGCTAAACTCTCCCCCACCTCAATACGCTGACGGATGATCAGCATTCTCGTGGTTGCCTTGGCAACCTGCGCAGGTGTGGGCTCTGCGGGCAATGCGAACAAAATGCGTGATAGGTGGAGCTCGCGCACGGGCTTGGGATCCGCTAGGAATTTGCGGTAATACTCCCGCATTGACTCCTCACTCACCTGAATTTTGCTACGCACATCTGTATTGATCACCTTGCTGATCAACAGTTGGTGGCTGAGCTGGCGGCGATAATCCGCTATATTGATCCCCTCTTTTTTTAATACAGACGCTAGCTGGCCGCTGGGTATCTGGTTGCGTTGCTCGATATTTGCCATGGCCTGCGTCACTTCATCATCGGTAACGGAGAGCTTTAATTCCCGCGCCCGCTGTAGCTCGACAGCTTCATCCACTTTGGAGCGTAAGACGCGCGCCAACACGGCACTGCGTGCGGGGAGCTTGGATCCAGCTAGCTTGAGTTGTCGCATCATGGTGTCGGCCGCTTGGTTGATCTCGAAGCAGGAGATTGCACGGTTCCCAACCTCTGCGGCCAGTGCATCAATCTGCTCGGCCTGAGCCGACGACGCTATGCCCATCAATAGTGCCCAAAACAGGCCGAGTTTTAACGCACTCTGCAATAGCAATTTCATTATCACCTCTCGATTGAGCCACTTGCAAAACTCTGGGTGGATGGGTGGCAATCCCACAAGTGGGGAAGCCAATCGCCGCCCATGAGTTTTGCAAGAGGCCCGATTATTTGCATCATTGACAGCGCACACCCTAAGGACGAAATATGAAAAAATCCCTATTTTGTTACAAGTGGGTAGATCGCCAGCTCGACCCGATCTTTTTTGCCATCAATGTCCGGCGAGGGATCGGTGAGTTGTGGGTAGACCACGGTGATGCGCAGATCGCTGGTTTTACCTTGGCGCAATACTTTTTTCAGATATTTTGCCCGTGCAGCTGCCAATTTGCGGCGATCTGTTGTGGTGCTTGCGGGGGCGACGCAACCACGCAGCTCCAATTTTGCCACTGGGTGTTGAAATAGATTCTCCTTTAGATGTGCCAATTGGGTGATTCCTGCCGGTGTGAGACGGTTTTTACCGGCAAGGAAATCCACCGCCAGCCAGCGAATCCCCCCATCCAGTCCGCTTCGGAACGGGTGTTGTTTTACCAAGGAGGTTGCATGTGAGGCATCCAGCTTGGGAGCGTTCCATGTGCCATGAATGGCGAGTGGGAATCGTGTGGTGTCCGTTTCATCTGTGAGCGCTCGCAGTGCCAGTGGAAAGGGGATGGTGCGGTCAACCCCTGGCACGGGAATACGAGGACTGATCACCAGACCGTGGAAGAGGAAATTAAGCCTTAGCTTGAGGTGCTTGCCCAGGGAGCCACGCAAGGAGATATTGGCAGTGCCGCTCGGTGTGCGCAGCCCGAGCATGGATACCATCAATGGCTCCAGCTCGGAAAAATGCAGCTGTTGTAGCTGGAGTTTGACCTGGTGGCTGCGCATTGCCAAGGTCACGGTTCCACCCGCCACTTTAGCTGTGAGATCGGTCTGCGCAGGCCACCACTGTGTCGATGATATTTGATGCAATGCGGCGTTGTGAATGTGTGATGGTAACTGCATGATACCTGCGGGTGTATCTAGGGTAAGGTGGATCTCTCCCTGATGAATTTGCAGCTGGTCAATCTGCCACGATGGCGATGCCGATGCCGATGTTGCGGTGTTGGCAGGCTTGTGATGCCGCTTTTGCGCATGTTTTGGCTTGGTTGCTGGCAGGAATAGCGCTGAGCGCCAAGTGAGATTGGGGGCAACTAGCGCCAAGTCGGTAATATGTAGTCGCATCTTGGCTCCATCCCAAGTCAGTTTTGCTGTTGCCCGCCGTAAAGTTTGTTGATGGTGCTGCCATGGATCAATCAAGCGCATCCGATCCAACCGTATCGTTCCATGGGCCGAGAAGTGATCAGGATGGGCAAACGGCGCGTGCCAATCGAGGGTTGCACTCACCACTCCGCCACGAATGGCGATAGGTGATTTCGATGCCAGCACTTTGGCTAGATTTTGAGTCAAAGTGCTCAGGTTTGCTGAGCGTAGCACCAGTTTCCCGTGGGCGGACTTTGTGGAAATGGTGGCAATGATCTGAGCTTCCCCCCCCTCCAGTGGGGTCGTCACTTGGATTTTCCAGCCGTCAGGAAGTGGCTTAGCCACCAGATCGAGATGTAGCGGAGTGATCCCCTTTGCCCACGGTGCATGCACTGTGAGCACAATGTTTTTCAGTTCTAGGCGCTGTGGTAGCGCGATCTGGTCGAATGATGGGGCGGCACTGTTTGTTGCAAGATCTAACCGCTGCGGCGTCAAGGAGATTTCGCCATGCTCGAATAGCACGCGGATGATTTTCAGTTGTTGCTGAGCCAATGCCGCAGAATCAATATCCATCGTCATTGTGCCGCCATTGATGGAGAGTCCTGGCTGCTTCCAGCGTACCCTTTGCAGCGTTAGTTGTCCGTGTGCGATGTCCAGGTGCAATGCATCATAGTGGAGGTCTGGCGCAAATTGTGCCAAGAGTTCATCCATCACCCGATCCTGTTGCCACCATAGCATGCCGATTATCAGGCCGATCAGTATCAGTGACCCCAGCAGCATCCAGATTAATCCTTTCATGCATTTTCGCGTGAAATGGCGTATGGTTGCCCAATGGGGAAGGATCATGCCGAACGACCAAGCGATGCGTCACCGCGCGTGACTTTATGGCGCCGGTTTCCTTGGCGCGCACTCCAGATGGTTTTGCAGCCGCTGTTCAATGCGATGCGCGATCTTGCCCCTATTATTGGCGTCATTCTTTTTTTCCAGACGGTGGTATTGCATCGCCCTATTCCCAATTTGGCAGGGATGCTGGAGGGGTTGGCACTGGTGCTGGTTGGACTGGCGCTGTTTGTGCGGGGGTTGGAGATCGGGTTATTTCCTTTGAGCGAGGCGATGGCGCACTCCTTTGCCAGCAAAGGGAGTGCCTTTTGGCTGCTTATTTTTGCTTTTCTGCTGGGGTTTTCCACCACGATTGCTGAACCTGCACTGATCATTATCGCGGGCAAGGCTGCCGCGATTGCAGCGGGAGGGGATGTGATCGCCAGCACCCCCCAAGCGATCGCGGATTATGCCTTGCACTTGCGGTTGGTGGTGGCATTTTCGGTAGGGGTTGCGATTGTCCTTGGTGTGCTTCGCATCATGATTAACTGGCCTTTGCAGCTTTGCATTTTGGCGGGATATGGCATGGTGACGGCACTGACTATGATCGCGCCAGCTTCAATTATCGGCATTGCCTACGATTCCGGCGGTGTCACCACCTCCACCATTACCGTGCCGTTGGTAACGGCGCTGGGCGTGGGGTTGGCCAGCTCATTGCATGGCCGTAACCCTCTGTTGGATGGGTTTGGTCTCATCGCCTTTGCCTCCCTGTTGCCGATTATTTTCGTGCTACTCTACGGCATTATCATACACTAGCCGTGAAGTGTAACGATTCAGCACCCTACCAGAAAATGGTTGTAACGGCTCAGATTGCTTCCGGTTTTTCTGATAGCAAGGCGAAAAAGCTTAAGTTTACTACTGTAAATGAGCCTTTTTCAACGCCGCTATCGGGAAAGCCGGGAGTGAGCTGAGTTGTTACCGTGAAGTTATGGCTTGTCACCCTGTTGGGTACCCTGCGCGATCTGCTGCCTATCGTGCTGCTGTTGTTTGGGTTCCAATTCGGTGTGTTGCGCAAAAAAGTCGAGCATCCATGGCGGATTGGACGGGGCCTGCTCTATGTTTTGCTGGGGCTCACCCTGTTTTTGATCGGATTGGAGCAAGCAATATTCCCATTGGGAGAACTGATGGCCAAGCAGCTTACTTCCGTGGAGGTTATTGGGGGAGGTGGCGCGGCTAGTTTTGCGTGGGATCGCATGGGGTGGGTCTATCTCTTTGCCTTGATGATTGGCTTTGCAACCACCTTGGCGGAGCCCGCTCTGATTGCGGTGGCGATGAAGGCAGAGCAGACCTCAGCAGGCACCATCTCCGCGTTGGGGTTGCGTTTATCGGTCTCTATTGGTGTCGCGGTTGGTGTCGCGCTCGGCTGCTTTCGCATTGTGACGGGCACTGCACTGTGGCTCTATATTGTTGCAGCCTATGCGACCGTTCTGGTGCTCACCTTCTATGCCCCGCGCCAAATCATCCCGTTGGCCTATGATTCTGGTGGGGTGACCACCTCCACGGTAACGGTTCCGCTGTTGGCGGCATTGGGGTTGGGTTTGGCCGCTGCGATTCCTGGTCGGAGCCCGTTGATTGATGGCTTTGGTTTGATCGCCTTCGCCAGTGTGTTTCCGATTATCTCGGTACTTTGTTATGCTATATTGGGGCAGCGCAGCTATAAAAAGTAGGGCGCGGCTCAGGTTGCTTCCGATGTTCTCGAGAGCGGCGTTGAAAAGTGTTAGTAGGGGTATCGCTCGACGGTTAACGCCACCAACTTATCATTGATTGCGCTGGCATTTTCGCGCATACCTACCGTGAGGCAATGGTCCATGAGATGATTGACCCGACGGGGAATGCCTTGCGTGTGACGGAATACCGATAGCGCAGCTTGTCGGGTTAGAATGGGGCGGTTGCACCCCGCGACACGCAAGCGGTGCAGCATGTAATGGGTGGTCTCTGCCAGCGAATATTTACCTAGCATGAGATCCAGCGCTAGGCGTTGCTTCAACTGCGGTATTTTGGCGATAATCCCTTTCAACTCCGGCTGACCAATCAAGAATATCGTGACCAAGAATCGGCAATCCAGCTGAAAATTAAGCATAATGCGAAGTTCTTCAAAGGTGTCGAGGGAGGGGATTCCCTGCGCTTCGTCAATGCAGATTACGCTATCCCTTCCCTGTTCGGCATTGCGAATCATCTGGTTTTGAAGTTGGCGCATGAGATGGTTGTTGTCACCATCACTACCACTGAGTTCTAGGTTGAGCTGGTGCGCAATCTCGCGCAGCATCGGTTCGGGTTGCAACCGTGCGTTGGTAACCCACGCGATATCATAGCGTTCGGGTTGAAGTTGTAATAACACCTGTTGGCTGATTGTCGTTTTTCCGCACCCGATCTCACCGGTCATCATGATTGCCCCCCGACGGCGCACAATCGCTTGATGAAGGTCAGCACATAGCATCTCGGTGGTTGGTGATGTGACGAAGAATGAGCTATCAGCCACATCATCAAAGGGGTGGTTAGTTAGCTTCCAGTGGTTTAGATACATGCGTTGATACTTTTTGATTGTATACTATTCGTCACTACTCAGCTCACTTCCGGTTTTTGCAAGATCCTCAGTAGTAAACCCCGATTTTTCGCCTTGCTATCAGAAAAGCCGGAAGCAATCTGAGCAGTTACATCCATTTTTTGGTAGAGTGCTAAGTAGTTATGAATATTCAATAGTGTCTCATTGCTGTGGCTTTTTAACTCGGCTGCGTACGAATGGGGTGGTGGTGCGTTCGGCGGCCACCTGTTTGCCACGAATCTCCACGGTGATCGCTCCATCGTTGGCATGGTTTGGCGCGACATAGGCTAGTGCCACGCCGCCTTTGGTCAGTGGAGAGTAGAGTCCTGAGGTGATCTCACCGCTCAGCTGGCCATCGACCAACACCGGATAATGCTGGCGTGGAATGCCGCGCGCGGTCAGTTTGAGTGCGATCAACGCTTTTTCCCGACCGCTACTTTTGCGGGTCACGACTGCACTGCGGCCGATAAAATTACCTTTGTTCATATTGGTGATCCACATCAGCTTGGCCTCCACTGGGGTGACTGCATCGCTAATTTCGTGTCCGTAGAGTGCATAGCCCATCTCGGCACGAAGCAAGTCTCGTGCCGCCAGCCCAATTGGGGATGCCCCTGCCTCCAGCAGTGCATCCCATACCGTGGTAGCTGCCCCGTTGGCGAGGTAGAGCTCGAAGCCATCCTCGCCGGTGTAGCCAGTGCGCGAGATGATGGCGGTGGTGTTCGCGTTGGAAAGCGGACATTGGACGAAATGGTAGTAGTCGATGGCTGTTAGATCGGTGGGGGTCAGTGCTTGTAGTAGCCGCTCAGCCGCCTCACCTTGCAGTGCCAGCAGGGTGGTGCCGTCCGACTCGTCGGTAATGAAAATATCGAAATCCGCAGCCTGTTCAGTAAGATGCGCCACATCCTTGGCGCGATTGGCGGCATTGATGCAGAGGTAGTAGTGATCCGCGTGGATGCGGTAGGTGGTGATGTCATCGATGAAGGTTCCTGCACGATTGAGTAGTGCTGAGTATTGCACCTGGCCATCAATTAAGCGGGCAACATCGTTGGTGGTGACAAATTGTAGAAAACGCAGCGCATCGGCGCCTTGCACCCGCACCTGTCCCATGTGGGAAATATCGAATAGCCCAGCACAGCCATCATTGCGGGTAGCATGGTACTCCTTGAGTGCGCCAGTGGGGTATTGTACCGGCATGGCGTAGCCGGCAAAGGGGACAATCTTACCACCGAGCGCGACATGGCGGTCAAATAGCGGGGTGTGCAGCAGGGTGGACTCAGTCAATGGGTTCTCCGACATGGTTGCGAAAGGCGGTGATGGTGTTGGCCAGCAGCATAGTGATGGTCATGGGGCCGACGCCACCCGGCACTGGGGTGATCCAGCCTGCGCGTTTCGCCGCAGTGGCAAACTCGACATCGCCTGCCAGCGAGCCATCGGGCAGACGGTGCATGCCGACATCAATCACGATGGCACCGGGTTTGATCCACTCACCTTTGACTAGCCCCAGCTTGCCTGCGGCAGCCACCACCAGGTCGGCGCGTGCGATATGGGCGGCGAGATCGGAGGTGAAGCGGTGGGTGATAGAGACGGTCGCCCCGGCCAACAGCAGCTCCATCGCCATCGGTCGACCAACGATGTTGGAGGCGCCGACAATCACCGCCTCTTTGCCATGCAGGTCTATTCCGGTTTCGGCGATCAGCTTCATGCAACCATACGGGGTGCAGGGGCGCAGCGCCGGGTTGCGGGCGGTGAGACGACCGATATTGTAGGGGTGAAAACCATCGACATCCTTGCTGGGATCGATCTCCTCGATAATGGCGTCGGGATTGATCTGCTCGGGCACCGGAAGTTGCACCAAAATCCCGTCGACCAGTGGATCGCGATTGAGTTCGCCGATTAGTCCCAAAAGATGCTGTTGGCTGGTATCGTCAGGCAGAATGTGGGAGAAGGATGTTATTCCTAAATCACTACATCCATTGGACTTGTTGCGTACATATATCTCTGAGGCAGGGTCTTTTCCAACCAGAATAACCGCCAATCCTGGGGCGCGACCATGGCGTTCGGTGAGCTTGGTTACCTCACCGTTCATGGCTCCCCGCATGCGACTGGAGAGTGCCTTGCCGTCTAAAAGGTTGCCGACAATATGCTTTGTTTTCAATGGCGAACTATTCATGGTGGCGGATGATGACAAAGGGAGCGCTGCTGCGCTACTCCACTACTCCACTTCCGGGTGGAATGTTGAGTAGTTACATTTGGTGATCATGCCAGACTATTCTGCCAAGCGTTGCACAATGGCATCGACATTCGCCATGCGCGCACCCAAATCCTGAGCCAATATTTGTACCAGCCTTAGGGCTACTCTTGGGTGGTGGTCGGCAATGCGCATCAGGTCGTCGTGGGATAACTCTACCCATTGGGCATCGCTAATGGCACGCAGATCGGTCTTGCGTGGAGCGGGGTTGAGAAATGCAGCTTCACCCACCTCCATGCCAGGGCCAACCGTTGCCAATCGCATGCGGCGCTTTTTGCGATAAGGAAGCAGTGCCTCCAGCTCTCCGTGCACCACGATCAGCAGTGAATTCCCTGCATCGCCACAGCGAAACAGGTAGTCGCCAGCACTGGCATGGTGTGGGGTAAGCCATGGTTCGAGGTGGCCAAACTGCCGATCGCTCAGATCGCGGAACAGCTTTGCCTGACGCGGTGGGCACGGCCCTATCTGATGGGCGGGTATGAGTCCCTGTTCTTCAAGCAGCCTGTTTTCGACATACTCAATCGCCGCCTCGGTTTGGCTGAAGCTGGGGATCACATCACCCGAATGGTAGGGTATTACTCGGTAATGGGTGCGGTTTTGGCAGCGCGTCAGCCCCATGCGGCCAGAGGCATGGGTGAGTACCAGTTCGCCACCGTGTTGGCGCAGGGTTCCAGCAATCTGGCCGATCATGCGGATCGCGGTGAGGTCGATCTGCAACACACGGCGCAGGCTGAGAATCACGAACTTGGCTGGCGAGTGGCTAATGGCGCTGAACAGGCTGTCGGCACTACCGAAAAAGAGCGAGCCCTGAAGGTCGTATCCTGCGGCGAGGTCGGCATGGGAGGCAATCGCCTCGCGCTCTTCTGGTGGGCGATGACGCATGGATGGACGCTCACCCAGTGTCCAGCGGCGATGGATGACGCTGCTATCCACTTGGGCACGCAGAAATTCAACTACCGATAGTGCTACCCCGAGGCCAACTGCCACCATGAGGTTATAGTAGACGGTAACGCCAATCACCGTCAGGGCAATGGTGGCATCGAGTCGTGTGCGCCGACTTTTTATCCACTGCACGATCTCCAGATCAAGCATGCTGAACAGAGAGACATGAATGATGATGCCGGCAAAGACACTAATCGGTAACCAGGCTGCAATCGGCGCCATCACTACGATGAGCAGCAGGAATACCAGGCCGGTGAGCAGTCCGCTCCACTGGCGGCCACCACTCTCAATCGCCACCAATGTGGCTCCGGTGGTGCCCGCACCGGCCATGCCACCCAACATGGCGCTGAGCATCTGTCCTCCACCTTGGGCAGCGAGCTCGCGCCGCGCGTCGTGGCGCTGGCCGGTGGTGACATCGGCAATCACTGCAGTGAGCAGGGTGTCTAGTGAGGCTAGCACCGCCAGTGCTAGCGCCGAAAGCAGCACCAGCGTGAGTGGCAGTTGAAGGATGTGATCGATATCAATGCCGAAGTGGGCGTCACTCAGTGCTGGGAGCGTGCCGACCACCCAGCTGGTTGGCAGTCCGATTCCTGTTGTCAGCACTAGCAGATGAAACAGCAGCGTGCCGCAGATTAAACCGAGGATGGTGGGTGGGGGTTTAGGGAACCCCTCGGGCAACAAGCGAGACAGCAAGCGTGGTAACCAGTGCATGGTGACGATGGTGGCGATGGCGGTAACCAAAGGTATCCAGTTGTCATCGATTCCCTCAGGGAGTAGCGCGTGGCGTTGGGAGAGGATCATGAGAATGCCGGTGCCGGTCATGAAGCCGGAGACCACTGGGTAGGGGATGAATTTAATGATCTGTCCTAGGTTGAGCAGGCCGATACCCATCTGCAGCAGGCCGGCCAGCGCTACGGTGAGCAGTAGTGCCGTCGCCATCAGCTCGGGCGCGACCCCGTGTGACTGATAGGTGGCGGCAGCGGCGGAGATTAGCACCAGGGTAGGGCCGGTGGGGGCGCTAACCATACCGCAGGTGCCGCGCATCGCTCCTGATGCCAACGACAGCATGGCTGCGGTAATGAGGCCGGCTAGGGCTGCGGCACCGCTATTGCCGTGGATGGGGAGCCACAGCGCAATGCCAAAGGCCATCGCTTGCGGCAACACCAGGGTGGCCGCAGAGATGCTCCCCCACAGATCGCCCATGGTGGGGCGAGCGTTGGCGGTGATGGGTGCCGGGCTCAAGGGCGGTGGGGGCGGATTGTTATAACACCTCCACCGCGCGGGCGGCGAGGCGTGATCGTTCACTGGCTTTGAGTGCGATATGGCCGGCATGCTCCCAGTTGGCAAACTGTTGTACGACGCGGGTCAGGCCGTTGGTGTGGGCGGTGAGGTAGGGGGTGTCGATCTGGGCATTGTTGCCGAGAATGAGTATTTTGGAGCCCTCACCCATGCGGGTGACGATGGTTTTCATCTGGTGCTGGGTCATGTTTTGTGCTTCATCCACAATCAGCCAGGTGCGGGTGAAGGTGCGGCCACGGGTGAAGGTTAGGGCAGCAATTTCGATGCGGTGCTGTGACAAGATATCGGCAATTCCACTGTTTTCTTCTCCCAATAGAATCGCCAGGTTGTCGGTGATCGCGCCCATCCATGGCCCAAGCTTTTCGCGTTCGGAGCCGGGGAGGAATCCGATATCCTGCCCCATTGGCACGGTTGCGCGGGTGACCAGAATACGGTCATAGATGTTGCGCTCTAGGGTCTGTTGTAGTCCGCAGGCGAGCGCCAACATGGTCTTACCAGTACCTGCCTGTCCCATCATTGCCACCAGATCGATGGTGTCATCCATCAGCAGGTTCATCGCCATATTCTGCTCCAGATTGCGTGCTTGGATGCCCCACACCGAGTGGCGCTCGTGGCGGTAGGAGGTGAGGTCTTGCAGATGCACCTTGCGGTCACTGCTTAACTCCGTGCAGCGCATCGCCACCTCGCGCGCTCCTGGCAGCACCACAAAGCTGTGCTGGGTGGGTAGCGGAAGTTCCTGCGGCCACACCACCACGAAGTGATTACCGTGTGGGCCGTCATGCGGCTCCGCCGGAGTGCCGATATTCTCCAGGGTCTCTGCCATGGCGCTCCACTGTGCGTCATCGAGTCGCAGCTTGCCGCTGGGAAGCACCGAGAGGTCATTGACCACGATATCCGAGCGGTAATCCTCGGTACGCATCCCGAGTGCGCGGGCCTTGATCCGGAGGTTGATATCTTTGGAGACTAGGATTACCTGTCGATCCGGATGCTCCTGTTGCAGCGCGATGGTGACGGCGATGATGCGGTTATCGTTGCTGGCCGATAGCCCCTTGGGTAGCAGCTCCAGGGCGCGGTGGTTGAGCTCGAAAAAGAGCCGTCCTCCTCCGGGGAGCGGGCATCCTTGAGAGAGATCCTCACACGCTTCACTTAAGGCGTCGAGTTGGCGTGATGCCTCTCGCACATTATGCGCCAGCTCGTCAAAACCCTTTTTGACCTTGTCCATCTCTTCGAGCACCACGATAGGGAGCACCACATCGTGCTCGTCGAAGTGTTGCAGTGCGGTGGGATCGTGGATGAGGACATTGGTGTCGAGGATATAGATTTTGCTGGGATTCATGGTTTCTCCTACCGGATCGGTGTTGGGAATACGGCGACGAATTAATGCGCTGTGCGTAGCCAATGCGCTACATTGCGCTGATGTGTGGCCAAGGTGGTGGCAAAGCGATGGCCACCATGGCCATCGGCGACAAAATAGAGTGCATCGCTGGATGCTGGTTGGGCGGCAGCACGCAGGCTGGCTGACCCCGGATGACAGATCGGGGTTGGGGGAAGCCCTTTGTGGCGGTAGGTGTTCCATGGCGTGTTCGCATGCAGGTCGCGCCTCGTAATGTTGCCGGAGAAGCTGCCATCGCGCTGGTAGATGCCGTAGATCACGGTCGGATCTATCTGTAGTGGCATGTGGCGGCGCAGGCGGTTGGCGATGACGGCGCTGATGATCGGGCGCTCTGTATCAATCGCGGTCTCTTTTTCGATCATGGAGGCGATGGTGCGTAGGCGTGGCCAATCGCTTTTGTCCGCATCGAGCGAGGTCAGCAGTGTGGTTTGTGCTTGCAGCATGCGCTCCAATAGATGCTGGGGGTGTACCGGTTTGGTGTAGCGCCAACTGTTGGGTAGCAGTGTGCCTTCGTCGATGGCGAGTTGGTGCCAAGCCTGCTGCCAGCGGGCGAGGGGAAGGCCGGTTTGCTTGGCCAGTTGGCGTTTAATCTCCTCGCTGCGTAGCCCTTCCGCGATGGTGACTGAAAATTGCATCACCTTGCCCGTGGTGAGGTGCGTCAGCGCTTGCTGTGGGGTGATTGTACCGTTGAAATGGTACCAGCCGGATTGCACCGACACATGGTGCAGGCGAGCGTAGATCCGGAGCAGTATCGGATGGGTGATCACCCGGTGGCCTGCTAGCAGGGTGATGCTCTGCCGGGCGCTGGTGCCGGGAGGAATCACCACTGTGACGGCAGCAACGGTATGCGGCTGGTTGATCGCGACTTCTAACCCGACGGCGCTGGCGATCAGCGTGATGGTACAGGCGATAAGAAGCGTAGCCATGGCTTTGCGAGGGTAGCTCACCAAGGGGTGCCATCCACCCCGATAAACGGGGCGTGGAGTTCCGTGATGGCATGGTGATTGGCATCGAGTGGGCGGCCATCGATCGATGTCGCAGCCTGCACAAATCCACCGCTATTGAGTAAAACGATGGCGGGACTTTGTGCCACCATGGCGTGGCTACAGATCGCCTCGTGCAGGGAGCCGTGCTGCAACAGATGGTGGCGTATAATCCCCGGCAGTACCCCGCCCGCTGCGGTGGTGGGCGTGAGCCATTTTTTACTGTAGCGGATGGCGATGTTGGCAACGGCTGTCCCGAGTAGTCGATCTTGCTGCCACAGCAGTGGCATGCCGCCCTGTTGTAGGATCGCTCTACCACCAGATCGTAGCATGATACTGTAGTCACTGCTGAATTTGGCATTCATTGGCAATTCTGGCCGTGGAGATGGCATGCTGATCAACGCAATCGCCCTTGGCTTGGGCAGTGGCGCGTGTTGTAGCCACACCTGTGGGGAATCCCCCTGCGCCAATAGCCCCCATGGGGCATCTCCGGCGCTAATGGTTAGGCGCAGCATGCCATCCGCCGTGGTTGCGTGTTGCATTACTGCCCGGTGAATCCGTTGCTGCTCGCTGGCATCAAGCGTGATCCCCAATTGTGTTGCGCCGCTAACCAGTCGTGTAAGATGGTGTTCCCAAGCGAAAACAGAGCCATCAATGGCGCGGCAGGTGTCAAAACAGGCCTCGCCTAAGGAGATGGCACGGTCTAGCTCGGTGCAGCAGGCAATAGCAATGGGCATAAGGCTCAATACTGGCGTTGAGGTGTATGTTTGCCAATTTTGTGTTCGCTTTACTATCAGAAAAACCGGAAGTGATCTGAGCAGTTACAGCTATTTTTGGGCAGGGTGCTGAGTGGTTACTCTGGTTGCGGGGTTCGTTCTCCGATAGGGTGGGGCTCATAGGCATGGGTAACTTAGGGGATTATGTTGGAGCTATTGGAAAAAACATTGCTGTTGGTGATGCATGCATAGCGGCATGATGCCTTTGGATGAGTTTGCGTATCTTGAGGGTATGGATCTTGGCTTGATCGTGTTGGACGTAGACCTCACGGTCTATTTTTGGAACCCATGGCTGGCCAAGCAGACCAATATTTCCGCAGATCAAGCGCAAGGGTTGCGGTTGGGTCAGCTGGTTTCTGTTTCGAATGGCGCAGCACTGCAACGCGAAATTGATGCCTCGTTGCGGCATGGCTCCTCCACCTACCTTGATCTCGCGCTTAGCGGCTATCTGCTGCCGGTTCCGCGCGTCGGAAATATGGCCGCTTTTCCCATGATGCAGCAGAGCGTGCATGTGATGCCGCTGGGCGAGGATCATGATGGCCGAGTGCTGGTGATGATTCATGACATCACTGCGGTGAAAACCTATCAGATGGAATTAGAACAGAAGATGGGCGAGGTTGAAGGTCTGAACCAGCAGCTGATGACCGATGCTCAGACTGGGCTGGCTACCCGCGCCAAATTGATGTGTGACCTTGAGACCACTGATCAAGCCAAAGTCGCACTGATTAGTATTGATAACTTTCGTGATATCAACGCACTGTATGGTTTTGCCGCCTGCACGATCGCGATTCGGGATTTTGCTGGAATGTTGTTGAAATCCTTCGAAGGCCTCCCCTACAATCTGCGCGTCTATAAACTGGTTGGCAATGAGTTTGCGCTTTTGGCCGATAAGGACTTTTTGGATCAACGCTTTATCGCCTTTACTCAGGCGATGGCCAATCAGCTCAATAGCGCATCGTTTCGAAGTGATGATTTGGAGGTTCCCTTTGCGATTAGTGTCGGGGTTAGCCTGCAGGAAGGTAACTTGATGCGCCATGCCAATTTGGCGATGCTCAATGCGCAGGGGGATCACACTAGCTGTTTTCGAGTCTATGATGACAGCTTGGATAACGGTGATGAGGTAGCGCGCAATATGGAGGCGGTCAATGAGGTGAAACATGCCCTGATCGATAAGCGATTTGTCCCCTATTATCAAGCGATTTGCGATTGCAAAACCCATCAAGTGGTGAAATTTGAATCCCTGATTCGCATGGTTCGGTCGGATGGTAAAATATGGAGTCCGATCTTTTTTCTTGATACCTCCAAGCGGGCGCGGCTTTATCCCTATTTAACGCGCGAAATGATCAAGCAGACCGTGCGCTATTTTCGCGATACCCCCTACTGTTTCACCCTCAATCTGTCGGTAGAGGATATACTCAATGCCGAAACGGTCGTCTTTCTCAAGCGGCAGTTGAAAACTGCCAAGATTTCCGGTCGGGTGACGCTGGAACTTTTGGAGGATGAGGGGATTGAAAAGCTCAACGAGGTCACTGAGTTTCTTGATGAGATGCGTGCGATGGGGTGTAAGGTTGCGATTGATGACTTTGGCAGTGGCTACTCGAATTTCGATTATCTGACCAAACTCAATGTCGATTATATTAAGATTGATGGCAGTATCATCAAAAAAATCCATCAGGATAAGAACGCCCGTATTGTGGCAGGATCGATTGTTCATTTTGCTAAGCAGTTGGGAATCAAGGTGGTGGCAGAGTTTGTCTGCTCGGCCGAGATTGCGCAGGTGGCGTTGGAGTTGGATATCGATCTATTGCAGGGCTACCACCTCTCCGAGCCAGTGCCGGATGTTACGGCGGTGATTGAACGGTTGGGATTCCAGAGCGAGCAGGGCGAGGTGTGATGGGCGATTTTGATTGGCAGAGCTGCGATTGGGAGCGCGCAATTGGCAATAGTCGCCGGGTTTATGATGTCGCCTTGGAAACACCCCTTACGCTTGCACCTCGTCTCAGCAGCCGTCTGCACAATGATCTGTTGCTCAAGCGCGAGGATTTGCAACCGGTGTTTTCGTTTAAACTGCGCGGTGCATACAACAAAATCGCTGCGCTCACCGCCGAGGAACGCGCGCACGGAGTGATCTGCGCCTCGGCGGGAAATCATGCCCAGGGGGTGGCGCTGGCCGCCCGGCGCCACGGTATTGATGCGGTGATTGTGATGCCGGAGACCACTCCGCAGCTCAAGGTGGAAGCGGTGGAGTCGTTGGGGGGCACGGTGGTGCTTTCTGGAGATAGCTACTCCGATGCCAGTATCCATGCTGAACAGCTGCGTCGTGATAGCGGTCGCACCTATATCCACCCATATGATGATCCGGCGGTGATTGCGGGGCAGGGTACCATTGCGGAGGAGATGTTACGACAGGCACCGCGTGATTTGGATGCGGTGTTCGTGCCGATTGGTGGTGGAGGATTGATTGCGGGGATTGCCGCCTATCTCAAGCAGGTAACGCCTGCGACGCGAATTATTGGAGTCGAACCGGTGGACTCCTCGGCGATGCATGATTCGCTGGCGGCGGGTGAACGGGTGATCCTGAATCAGGTGGGTATCTTTGCGGATGGCGTGGCAGTCAAGCAGGTGGGGAAGATTACCTTTGCCATGGTTCAAGCGTTGGTTGACGAGGTGGTGTTGGTGGAGACCGATGCCATCTGTGCTGCGATCAAGGATATCTATGAGGATGCACGGGTCATTGTTGAGCCCGCCGGTGCGCTGGCGGTGGCGGCAGCCAAGCAGGTGGTGGCGCGTGAAGGGTGGCGTGGCAAGACGCTGGCTTGCATCAACTCCGGTGCCAACATGAACTTTGATCGCTTGCGCCATGTTGCGGAGCGTGCGGAGATCGGTGAACGACGCGAGGCGCTGTTTGCGGTCACCATTCCTGAGCAGCCGGGCGCGTTTCTCCAGTTCTGTCGCCATCTTGGGCGGCGCAATGTGACCGAATTTAATTACCGTTTATCTACGCGCGAGGAGGCGCATGTCTTTGTCGGGGTGTCGATTGCCGGTGACCATGAGGCAGCGGTGGCGGAGCAGGCATTGATTGCGGCGGGCTATTCGGTGGTGAATTTGATGGATAACGAGTTGGCCAAGCTGCATCTGCGCCATCTGGTCGGTGGCCGTGCAGCGTTGGTGGCTGGTGAGCAGCTCTACCGTTTTGAGTTTCCGGAACGCCCTGGCGCGTTGGGTGATTTTCTCAGCCAAATGGCTGGGCGCTGGAACATCTCGTTGTTTCACTATCGCAACCACGGCGCCGCCTACGGACGGGTGCTGGTTGGGCTGGAGGCTGAGGGGAGTGAGCGCAGTGCGCTGGAGACTTTTTTTCGCCAGACTGGCTATCAGTTTGTGCATGAAAGTGACAATCCGGCGCGGGGACTGTTTTTGTGACGGAAGGTAATTACTCAGCACCCCAGCCAAAAATGGCTGTAACTGCTCAGATTGCTTCCGGTTTTTCTGATAGCAAGGCGAAAAAGCGGAGTTTACTACTGTAAATGCGCATTTTTCAACGCCGCTATCAGGAAAACCGGGAGTGAGCTGAGTAATTACGATGGAAGAGATCTTATGTGGAGGGGCTTAGATGTTGGTGTTTGCTGAACATAATGCGGAGAGATTGGCGCTCGCGGAGGCGATCAATGGGCGGCTATCGCAATCAATTGATAGCTATGTCATTGTTTCCGCCACCGATAGTTCGGGGATTATTGTTGCGGTAAGTCAGGCATTTTGTGATATATGCGGCTATTGTAGTGATGAACTGATCGGCCAGTCGCACAGCTTGCTGCGCCATCCGGATACGCCTGATGAGCTGTTTGTTAATCTGTGGCAGACGATTCAGTCTGGAAAACACTGGAGCGGCGAACTCAAAAATCAGACCAAAGATGGCGGCTTTTTCTGGGGACAGACGGGGATTGATCCGGTGTTGGATTGGGATGGTGCTACGATTGGCTACATCGCCGTTCGTCATGACATCACCAGCCAAAAGGCGATGGAGAGGCTTAGCATTACCGACCCCATGACTGGAGCCTTCAACCGGCGCTATTTTGATCTCATTCTTCCCAAAGAGCTGGCGCGTGCCCAGCGTGAAAAACAGTGGTTATCCTTTTTGATGGTGGATGCGGATAACTTTAAGAAATATAACGATACCTATGGCCATCATGCCGGTGATGGCGTAATCAAGGCGATTGTCGATGTGTTGCATGCCGGATTCCGCCGTCCGTCCGATTTTGTCTTTCGGCTCGGGGGTGAGGAGTTTGCCGTACTCTTTCCGGTGGTTGGTGAGATGGACGCATTTATCTTGGCGGACAAGGCGCGTCAGGCCATGTTTGACCAGAATATCGAACATTCCGGTAACCCGCCTTACCATCGATTAACGCTATCAATGGGGGTGATTACGCTTGACCCTGAGCAGCGTCATGATGTGGATGATGTGTATAAATATTCAGATATTGCACTCTACAACGCCAAAGAGAATGGGCGCAATCGGGTGGAACAGCACGGTGATGCCGAAGTGGAGATTGATCTGTTTTAGTGATGTGGAGGTGGTGCGAGCCGGATCCTATCGCAAGGAAGTAACTGTTCAGATTGCTTCAGCTCCGTATTAACTTCACGCATAACCAGCCGATGGCCACCGAGAGTAGACCCATAGCACGAAGTGCAGCGGGTGGCGCCTCGGGGAGTTTTTGCGCCATGGCGATCATCTGGTTGGGAAAGAGGGCGTAGAGCGCGCCCTCAAATACCAGCACCAACCCCATTGCTACCCCGAGGTCATCCATGTTGGAGGTCGGCTATTTCTGGGATTGATTAAAGAAGTGGAAAAACTCGGATTTGGGAGAGATGACCAACCGGGTGCCGGCTCCAATTGAGGCAGAATATGCCTCCAGCGAACGCGAGAATGCATAAAACTCAGGATCCTTCTTATATGCGGTGGCATAGATTGCGGTCACTTTTGCATCGGCCTTACCGCGGAGGATTTCGGATTTTTTATAGGCATCGGCTAGGATGATTTTGCGATCCTTCGATGCCTGAGCACGAATCTCACGCGCCGCCTCCTCACCCTCAGAGCGATACTCTTTGGCAATGCGTTGGCGTTCTGCCTTCATCCGTTTGAAGACCGCATCGGAGTTTTGCGCCGGCAGGTCTGCGCGTTTGATCCGCACATCAATAATTGAGATCCCCATCGAGCGCACACCGGCATCGGAACGGTCTCTGATCGTCTGCATCAGCCGTTGGCGCAGATTGGATTTGCCGCCGGAGACGATCTCGTGCAGCGTATGTCGACCCAGAACCTCACGCACCTTGCCGCGAACTACATCTTCCATCCGTGCCGCCACACCTGCCTGATTGCGCGCTACTTGGTAGACCTTGAGCGGATCCGTGATGCGCCAGCGGGTGTAGTTGTCCACCAGGATGCTCTTTTTGTCCTTGGTGATGACCTCGTTAGGCTGTGCGTCCGCCTCCAGCAGGCGGCGGTCGAAATGTTTTACGCTGCGCCATGGCCATTTCCAGTGCAGGCCTGCCTCTGTCACCACTTGCTTGGGGTTGCCAAATTGCAGCACCAGTGCCTGTTGGCGTTGATCTACCACGAAGGCAGACATATTGATTACAGTAGCGATTAGCGCCAGTAAAATGATCAGGGAGGTCTGTTTTCCGTTCATTTTTTCACCTCCACTTTGTTGCGTTGATCTAGCGGTAGGTATGGCAATACCCTGTTCGCCAATGCGCCATCGATGATCACCTTGTTCGCTTTCGTCATTACCTGTTGCATTGTCTCCAGATACATGCGCTTACGGGTTACCACCGGAGCCAGCTTATAGGCCGCCAATACGCTATCAAAACGCGATGCTTCACCGGTGGCATTGTCTACCTTCTCGATGCTATAGGCCTCAGCGTCAAGCACCATTTTTTTGGCTTCACCGCGAGCTTTTGGAATAATATCATTAGCATAGGCTTGTGCTTCGTTCTTTTTCCGCTCACGATCTTCGCGTGCGCTCGCCACATCCTTGAACTCGCGAATCACCCGAGCAGGCGGCTGCACATCTTGCAGTTTCACCGTGGTGATTGAGATCCCCGCCTTGTAGCTATCCAAGATCGACTGGATCAAATCCTGAGTATCTACCTCCATCTTGGCCTTGCCTGTGGTCAGGGCGTCATCAATCATGGTTCGTCCCGCCACCTCGCGAATCGCCGACTCTGCGGCATCGCGGACGGTTTTTTTCTGACGGGCCAGATCAAACATATAGTATTCCAAATTCTTGATTTTGTACTGTACGACAAAGGAGAGGTCAACGATGTTCTCATCTTTAGTCAGCATCAGCGACTCCTGATCGACCTTGCGCGTGCGGCCATCGGGAAAGTTGCGGAAGCCGATGGTGAGGCGCTGAACGCGGGTCACGGGTAACTTCTCTGCGCTCTCAATTGGCCACGGCATGTGCCAGTTCAGCCCCGGCCCCTGGGTTTCAACATAGCGGCCAAATCGCAGCACTGCCGCCTCTTCATCGGCAGCTACGCTATAGAGTCCTGAAGCCAACCAAAGCCCAAATCCAACCACAAAGATGATCGATATCGCGGTCTTTCCAGGTAGGTGCATGCTATCACCACCTTGACCGCTGCCACCACTTTTGTTGCCACCGCCAAATATTGCGCCCAATTTTTGTTGCAAACGGCGCATTACCTCATCAAGATCTGGTTGGGGTCCACCAGAGGGTTGGCGTTTATTCCCCCACGGGTTGTCGTGCTGGTTTTGGCTCCATGGCATAGGTGGGCAAACTCCTTTGTAGAGATCCGCTGGTTTGATAGTCGAAAAAAGTCCATCCATGGGTGCATTGATGGCTCTTCGCGCAGCTATCAAAGGATGGGGAGAATTGAAAAAATGGTGGTGGCCAGGGACGGAATCGAACCGCCGACACGGGGATTTTCAATCCCCTGCTCTACCGACTGAGCTACCTGGCCACGACTGCCCGCATAAATCGAACAGACGATTGTAGGCGGCGATTTCTAGGCAACTATGGTGGTGGATGCAAGCCTTTACTGTGCGGTCTGTTGTCTACGCATCGACGCACAATGGTCATCTCGTTACCATGCACCGCTATTTTTACGGACGCTTCGGCCACTGTCGCTGTAGCGAAATATGCCGCACAGGATTTTTCTATGAATATTGATGTCAACAAGGTGGCCAGTTTAGCACGCATTCGTCTGACCGATGCCGAATCGGCTGAGCTTGGCCCCCAACTTTCCAACATCCTCTCGTATATCGATAAGTTACAGCAGGTTGATACCGCTGGAGTGGATGCGACAGCGCACCCGCACGATGCCGCCATGCCGCTGCGACCCGATGTGGTGACCAACGCCAACCGCCGCGAGGCGTTGCTCAGTAACGCACCCAACATTGATTCTGGGCTGTTTGTCGTACCCAAGGTGATCGAATAATGGCCTACTCTACCCTCCATCAATTGGCCGATAAACTCGATAGCGGCGATACCACTGCAGCCGCGCTGGCGCAGGCCTTTCTTGACCGCGCCAACGCCCACAACGGCGATCTCAACGCCTTTGTGGAGCTTGATGCGGAGAGTATCTTGGCACAGGCCGAGGCCTCCGATGCCCATCGCCAGGCACACGGTGCCCGTCCGTTAGAGGGGCTACCAATCGCGATCAAGGATATCTTTTGCACCAGCCATGGTCGTACCCAGTGCTGCTCCAATATTTTGCGCGATTTTCATGCCCCCTACGATGCCCATGTCATCACCCGACTGCGCGAGGCGGGCGCGATACTGTTTGGCAAAACCAACATGGATGAGTTTGCGATGGGATCCTCGAACGAAACCAGTGCCTTTGGCCCCTGCCGTAACCCGTGGGATCGCGAGCGCATTCCCGGTGGTTCCTCCGGTGGCTCAGCGGCAGCGGTGGCAGCGGCACTGGCTCCGGCAGCATTGGGTACGGATACCGGCGGTTCGATCCGTCAACCGGCCGCACTTAACGGCATTGTCGGGCTCAAACCGACCTATGGCCGGGTGTCGCGGCGCGGCATTATCGCCTTCGCCTCGTCACTGGATCAGGCGGGACCTATGACCCGCGATGTGTGCGATGCCGCACTGTTGGCTTCGATTATGAGCGGCCACGATGCCGCCGATGCCACCAGTGTCGCCAATGCGCCAGCGGTCAATTGGCTTACCTCCTGCCTCCGTCGGGATCTCACCGGCATTCGAATTGGTCGGCCAAAGGAGTATTTCGTTGCAGGGATGGATGCCGAGGTGCGCGCTCGGGTAGAGGAGGCGTTGTCTACTTGCGCCGAATTGGGTGCTGAGATTATTGATATTTCACTACCGCATACCGAGTACGCCGTGGCGGCCTATTATGTCATCGCCCCATCCGAGGCCTCCGCCAATCTGTCGCGCTACGATGGGGTGCGTTTTGGCCATCGGTGCGACAACCCAGATGATCTGCTCGATATGTATACTCGTAGCCGTGACGAGGGTTTTGGTATTGAGGTTAAACGGCGTATCCTCACCGGTATTTTCGCTCTCTCTAGCGGCTATTATGATGCCTACTACAAGAAGGCGCAGCAGGTGCGCACCCTGATTCGCCAGGACTTCGCGGAGGCCTTTGCCAAGGTCGATCTCATTGCCACCCCGACCAGTCCGGTCACCGCAGTGAAGCTGGGTGAGAATCGGGATGACCCAATCACTATGTATCTATCGGATATTTATACTATTGCGGTGAATCTAGCGGGGCTTCCAGGGTTATCGCAACCGTGCGGACTGGCGAATGGGCTGCCGGTCGGATTGCAGTGGATCGCACCAGCTTGGCGTGAGGATCAATTGCTGGGTGCTGCGGCGGCCTATGAAGCCGCCACTGCGTGGCACCAGCAGCGCCCTGCGGCATTCGATGATGCCAATCAAGGGGGTGTTGCATGAGCTGGGAAGTCATTATTGGATTGGAAATTCATGTCCAAATCAACACCAAAACCAAGGCGTTTTGCGGCTGCTCCACCACATTTGGTGCCGAGCCCAACACCCAGACCTGCCCAGTCTGTCTTGGAATGCCGGGACAACTACCGGTGCTCAACAGTGAGGCAGTGCAAAAGAGCATCCTCACCGGACTGGCGATCTGTGGACAGATTAACTTAGCGTCGAAGTTCGACCGTAAGAACTACTTCTATCCCGATCTGCCCAAAGGGTATCAAATCACCCAATTTGCGGTGCCGTTGGTCGAGCATGGTCACATTGATATCCGGGTTGGCGATACTGAGAAGCGGATTGGCATCACCCGTATTCACATGGAGGAGGATGCCGGAAAATCGATGCATGAAGGGCTGGATGGCGTATCGCACATCGACCTCAATCGCTCCGGTGTGCCACTGATGGAGATTGTCTCTGAGCCGGATATGCGTTCTGCCGATGAGGCGATCGCCTACCTCAAGCAGTTGCACCAACTGGTGCGCTTCCTTGATGTCTCTGGGGCCAACATGGAGAAGGGGCAGTTTCGTTGCGATGCCAATGTCTCGGTGCACCAGCCCGGCACCCCATTCGGTACCCGTGCTGAGCTTAAGAATCTCAACTCCTTCCGCTTCATCAGGCAGGCGATCGACTATGAGGTCAATCGTCAGATTGAGTTAATTGAAGATGGCGGCGAGGTGGTGCAGGAGACTCGGCTCTATGATTCAGCCAAAGGCGAGTCGCGAGCGATGCGTAGTAAGGAGGAGGCGCATGATTATCGCTACTTCCCTGAGCCAGATCTACCACCGTTGCAGGTCTCTGAGCAGGAGGTGGCCTCGATTCGCGCAGCCATGCCGGAGCGCCCCTCCCAACTGCGCCAGCGTTTTGAAAACGAATACGGATTATCGGCCTATGACGCTGATGTTTTGAGCCAGACCCGGGAGCTGGCTGACTATTTTGAGGCGCTGGTGGCGTGTCATGAGACGGATTCCAAACGGTGTGCCAACTGGATGGCCAATGAGCTGTTGGGTCGCCTCAAGGAGCAGGGCTGCGAGATCGACCATTCGCCGGTGACGCCACGCGCCTTGGCGGGGCTGCTTGATCGCATCGCCGATGACACCATCTCTGGCAAGATCGCCAAGGATGTGCTCGATGCCATGGTGGAGGGCGGTGAAAGCGCCGATGCCATTATCGAGACCAAGGGGCTTAAGCAGGTCACCGATAGCGGCACCATCGATGCTATCATTGATAAAATTATCGCCGCCAATCCGAATCAGGTGGCGCAATACCGTGGAGGCAAGGACAAACTGTTTGGCTTCTTCGTCGGCCAGGTAATGAAGGCCAGCCGTGGCAAGGCCAATCCAGCCATGGTCAACCAACGGCTCAAGAATCTGTTGGCGGGTATGTAACTACTCAGCTCA
>JAUZRF010000131.1 GCA_030950645.1 Mariprofundales bacterium | reverse complement strand
ATAATCCTTGAATACCGCCTGACCCTTGGCCGCAAGAACCTTGGTAATAGCCGCAGTCAGTGTCGTTTTCCCGTGATCAACATGGCCAATGGTGCCAATATTCACATGCGGCTTATTCCGCTCAAACTTTTCCTTAGACATAACCCACTCCGTTTCTCTTTCATTTCCAAATCTTATCTAAACTCTTATCTAAACATACTGCATTTGCAGCCATCGTGAGAGACATACGCCTCGCAACTGGAGCCCAGGGCGGGAATTGAACCCGCGACCTCATCCTTACCAAGGATGTGCTCTACCCCTGAGCTACCTGGGCACAAAAGTGCGCACCAACCTGGAGCGGGTGGCGGGAATCGAACCCGCACTTCCAGCTTGGAAGGCTGGAGTTCTACCATTGAACCACACCCGCATTCGATCTGTTCACACTCGGCAAAAGCACACAAGCTCAACAACCAACAGCCAGCGACAACACCGCCAGCCGCTCAAAACTCCATGCTAAACTGGTGGAGAGGGTTGGGTTCGAACCAACGAAGGCTGAGCCAGCAGATTTACAGTCTGCCCCATTTAACCACTCTGGAACCTCTCCAAATCCCCCGCTACTCGCCACATACGAAAAGAAGAGGGCGCGCGACCCTGTCGTCTGCTACAATAATGTCAACATATCGCCCACTTCCACGCTTCTAACTATGGCGACAAGGCTGCGGGAAGAAGACTCAACGGCGTCACGCGCGCGCCGGCAAAACGCAGCCCCCAATGCAAATGCGGACCGGTAGCACGCCCTGTGGCGCCAACTAAACCAATCAACTGACCGGCGCGAAGACGATCGCCCCGAAACACATCCACATTGCTGAGGTGCGAAAATATCTCCACTAAACCATCACCATGGGCAACCACCACCGTATTGCCATTCAGGTACATCGAAGCAACCAGTACCACCCTGCCCGCTACCGGCACATGAATAGGCGTTCCCGCCGCCGCCGCAATATCCACCCCCGAATGCGGGGAACGCGGCGCGCCATTCACGAAGCGTTTGGCACCGAACGGGGTAGAGATAATGCCCGATATCGGCATCGCAGGAAAAGAGAAATTCGCATGCCTTGCCACCGGCTGCTTATAGCTGACGCGCAGCAATCGTTGATCGTAGCGAATCCGGCCCAACTGCTCGGAATTAAATACCGCCATCGAACGCTTCACCGTAATGCGCGAGACCCGAAAATGGCCCGCCGTCACTTGCAAAAATTGCGTCCCCGTACCCGAACCCTGCTGCCAATGTACCGGGTAACGGCCCGGCTTGCGCGCCAGATCCACCCCCACCCAAGCACGCACCGATCCATCAGCCTGCCGCTGCAACGGCCACTGCTGACCAAACACGGTCACGGTAGTCGCTGCGGCATGGTGCAGCATCACAATATCCCCTTGCACCGCCTGCCAATCCTTACTCTCACCAGCCTGAGCCCCCATCGGAGCCATCAACAAGAGACAAAAAACAACCATGACCATACGCATCATTACACGATCTCCTCTACCATCACCTTCGCTAATCCATCGCCAAACCGTAGCTGTAACCGCGCCTCCGGCTCCAGCTGCTGCACTGAGGTCAATACACGACCATCCTCGCCACGCACCATCACAAAACCGCGCGCCAATACTCGATAAGGATCAAGTGCACGCAAGGTTTGATCCGCCGCCATCCAGTACTGACGACGCTGATGATATTGTCGCAACAGCATCTCTCGCAACTCCCGTTGCGAACCTCGCCACACCTGTTGACGCACCGTCAGCACAGGCCGACCACCGCGCAGACGCAGTGCCGCCTGACCAACCCGCTGTTGAAACCGACGCAACCAAGATTGCCGACACTGCGCCAAATTCTGCTCCACCTGATGCAACTGCTGCCGCTGCCGTCGCAACCGATGCCGAGGATCCACCATGCGCAACCGATCGGCCCCATCCAGCCACTGCCGTTGCCGTTGGCGCCAAACCCCCTGCGCCAATTCACCAATCGCACCAGAACTGCGCAACAACCGTTGATGGCCGCCATCGGTGAAACGGGTCGCCGCATGATGCAGGCGCAACTGCGCCGGTTGTAGCAGTCGTGCTGCCAATGTCACACGATCCTGGCAACA
The DNA here is from genome assembly GCA_030950645.1 of Mariprofundales bacterium. Lineage (GTDB taxonomy): Bacteria > Pseudomonadota > Zetaproteobacteria > Mariprofundales > J009 > JAUZRF01. The sequence continues at coordinate 7,083 of JAUZRF010000131.1, read as the reverse complement.
TAGCTCCGCCGCATTGGAGGGGGTGGCGGCGCGCACATCTGCCGCCAAATCTGCCAGGGTGGTATCGATCTCATGACCAACCCCCGTAATCACCGGCACGGGTGCGCGCAATACGGCCTCTACCACCGATTCATCGTTAAAACACCACAAATCCTCCATGCTGCCGCCGCCACGCACCAGTAGAATCAAGTCCGGCTTTTCCGCCGCCACGCGCGCCATCGCCTGCACAATCGATGCCGATGCCCCCACCCCCTGCACCAGCGCAGGAGCAAGCGTCAGCCGCAACCAGCCAGGGCGGCTGGCCAACACCTTGCGCACATCCTCCAGCGCCGCAGCCGTAGTCGAGGTGACGATGCCAATGTGGCTGGGGAGATTGGGCAGGGGTCGCTTGCGTGCCGAATCAAACCAGCCCCGGGCTGCAAGCTCCTGCTTACGCCGTTCAAACTCCGCCGCCAATGCCCCCTCGCCGGCGGGAGCGACCGAACGCACCACCAGCTGATAGGTTCCCCGAGGCGCATACACCGAAAGATGGCCAACAAAGAGAAACTGACCACCCTCATGCGGTGGGCAACGCAGTCTCAGCGCTGCCGAACGCCACACCACCGCAGAAATGGCAGCATGCGCATCTTTAATCGTAAAATAGAGGTGGCCAGAGCCATGACGGGTAAAACGCGACACCTCGCCAGTCACCCGAACGGCAACAAACTGCTGCTCCATCACCCGCTTAATATTCGCAGTTAGTGCCGTCACCGTCAACACAGGATCCGCCACTAAATGGCCTCACAGGCCAGTTGATTGCCACCCTGATTACGGGCATTGGCCAACGCCTTAGCCGCCGCCAATTGCAACATCTGCGCAGTATGGCGCACCATCGGTGAGGTCGTAGCCAGCCCCAAACTCACCGTCACGCGGCTATCCACACTCGAGGCTTCATTGACCAGCCGCAACGCCTCAATCGCATGATGCACCTTGGCGCCAACCTTAATTCCACCCGCTGCGGGAGTGTTGGGCATCAAGATGACAAAACTGGCATCCCCAGTGCGCGCTACCACATCCGAGGTTCGGCTCAAACAGCCCAGCAGCAATCGCGCCAACTGACGCAAACAGTCATCGGCCACCTGACGGCCGTAGCGATTCAGGTAACCGTCAAAACAATCGACTTCAAGCAGCAACACCGCAATCGGATTGGTCTCACGCATCGCCCGCTGCCATTCCGCATCGTAGGCTTGTGCAAATCGTGGTGTACTCATCAAGCCCGTCAACGGATCCATCTCCTCGCGCTGCTGTAGCTCGATGCGGGCCGCTTTAAGCTGTTTGCGTGTCTTGTGCAGAGCTTGCCGCAGAGATTCCAATTCGATGCGATCAAAATAGATGCGAGACAACGCCCGCATCTGCACCAAAAGCTGTAACGCATCCATGGGAAGCGTCAACACCGCATCCGCGCCCGCCTGCAGCAAGCGCGTTGGCAAGTCCCCCTCTACGGATGGCACCAATGCCACCAGCGGAATATCACAGCAAATTGCGCTGGTGCGATAAGCACGAATGGCTTGCAGCGCAAACTCCTCCGCAGACAGATCCTCGGATGCAACCGTCTGCACCACTACCGTGACCCCACGATGGGCAGCGATTTTTTGCGGGTTCTCCCCCACTGCGCAACGCACTAGCTCCACCTGCGACTCGGGGGGCCACTGCTGTTCAAGATCGACCAACGCCGTCTCGTCCATCCCCTCCACCAGCACCGTCACCGGAAGCTCCGCTGCTGACCACATTGCCAAGGGATGCACATCACTCACCGGATAAGAAACGCCCTGAAAGGCTGCTTAAAAAAGCCCCCCACATCTTGAATTCCGTTGCCATTCATCTCACTAAACATTAAACCGGAAATGCATCACATCACCATCATGAACAATATAGCTTTTCCCTTCCAGCCGCATTTTGCCTAACTCTTTGCACCGCTGTTCACCACCACAATGGATGAAATCATCATAAGCAATCACCTCGGCACGGATAAAACCGTGCTCGAAATCGGTATGAATCACCCCAGCAGCCTGCGGCGCAGTATCCCCACGGTGAATGGTCCAGGCGCGCACCTCTTTTACCCCAGCGGTAAAGTAGGTGATCAAATCCAGCAAGGTATACGCCCGACGAATCAAGGTGTGCAGCCCCGGCTCGGACAATCCCAAATCCGCAAGAAACTCAATTTGCGAATCCGCATCCATCTCAGCCAATTCTGACTCAATCTGCGCACAGATCACCACCACTTCTGCCGCCTCTTCCTCGGCACGCTGGCGAACCCGATCCACCAAGGCATTGCCACCAGCAACCGTAGCTTTACATACATTAGCCTCATCCACATTGGCAACATATAGCACTGGCTTGGCCGTCAATAGGTGCAAATCGCGCAACTGCTCTCGGGCATCATCATCTAGCTGGAGTCGGCGTACTGGCGTGCCATCTTCAAGTGCGGTTAGGGCATGATCCATCACCGCCAACCGTTTTTTCGCAGCAGCATCACCCGACTTGGCCTGCTTCTCTGCCCGGGTACGCACCTTTTGCACCGTATCAAGGTCTTTCAGCATGAGCTCGGTATCAATGGTATCAATATCCGACAACGGATCGATGCGGTTCGCCACATGGGTGATATTCTCATCCTCAAAGCAGCGTACCACATGGGCAATCACCGAACACTCGCGAATATGTGCTAGAAACTGATTGCCTAACCCTTCGCCCTTGGCCGCTCCCGCCACCAGACCCGCAATATCATTGAATTCGACCACGGCATCCTGCACCGCCTGTGGCTTCACAATCAGCGAAAGCTCGGCCACCCGAGAATCAGGCACTAGCACAATACCAACATTTGGATCAATGGTGCAAAACGGATAATTCGCCGCCTCCGCGCCACCCCCATTGAGTGCATTGAACAGAGTGGATTTCCCTACATTGGGCAGACCAACAATTCCAATCGACAGCGCCATTTACGCATCTCCTCCCGTCATCTCTTCCGCCAATTTCAAATGAACCCTATTGGACACCTGTGCCAACTCGCCCTGCAACAACGCCTGCATCTCCGGCAACAGGCAGGAGAAGATTCGCTCCTCATCCGCCATCTCTTGGGAGGTCATCGCTGAGAGCACCCAACGGGTAATATCGCCATGGGAAGGACGGCCAATCCCCAGCTTCATGCGCGAATAAGTATTCCCCACATGAACATTTAAGGACTTTAATCCATTATGGCCGCCATGGCCACCGCCAGCCGGTTTGATGCGCAACTTGCCGGGCTCCATATCCAAATCATCATAAACCACGACCATATCCGCAGTATCGATACGATAATAGCGCGCCAACTGCCCAATAGATTCCCCAGAGTTATTCATAAAACAGAGCGGTTTTGCCAATAGGATATCAAGATCAGGGGCGGGATGCCAACGCGACAACGCTACCTTAAAGGCAGCTTCCGTTGCAAAACGCAACCCCTGATCTCGTGCTAGGTAGTCGAGAAAGCGAAATCCGACATTGTGGCGGGAATCCTGATAACGCGCACCAGGATTTCCCAATCCAACCAACATCTTTGTGGACACTTAAGCCTCAGGTATAGCGGTGATTATTCCTCGGATGGAGCCTCATCTGCCGTCTCAGCACCCTCTTCATCCTCCTCGACAACGCCCTTAGGCGCAGAGAGATTGAGAATAGTAAAGTTACCCTCATGTGCCGGCTCGACACCCTCGGGTAATGTTAAGTCCTGAACATGGATGGTACTACCCAACTCCAGCGCACTGCAATCGACCATGATCGAGTCAGGGATCATGTCCGCCTTACATGTCACCTCAAGCGTATGGCGAATGAGATCAAGATGACCACCCTGCACCACACCGGGGCACTTATCGCCACCAAGGGGGTGCAAAGGCACCTCCACACTCACCACATCGTCCGCACTGACTCGGAAAAAATCAAGATGCATCACCACATCGCGCACCGGATGCCACTGCGCATCCTTCAACAGCACGGTCTCAATGCCACGCTTTCCCTGAACATCAATTGAGATCAGCGAGGTATAAAAGGCCTCATTATCCAATGGCTTGCGCATTGCAATATCGTCCAGCACGATAGGCAAATCCGGCTTATCCGCACCATAGATAACCGCTGGCACCTTGCCTGCGTGACGCAAACGGCGCGCAGCACTCTTTCCAGTATGCTCACGCAACACCGCATCAATTTTAAAAGACGAAGCTTTAGAACCCACAACAAATCTCCTTGTTTATCATAATATTATCCTGACGGGTTGACCCGTAGCAGGTGATCCATCACTACTAAATGGGCGGCGCATGATAGCGGCCAATAGCGTAGAGTCACGCTAGAAACAACATGCCCAGGGCCTCTCGCTAAGAGATCATCATTGAAAACCAATGCGTTATATGGTTCAACTTCGACTTTGTGGTAACTACTCAGCACCCATTGAACACATCCCGTAACTGCTCAGATCGCTTCTGATTTTACTGATGGCAAGGCGAAAAAGCGGAGTTTACTACTGTAAATGAGCATTTTTCAACGCCGCTATCAGCAAAATCAGGAGTGAGCTGAGTAGTTATGTCAAAATAACAAAAAAAACCGCAAGTACTGGACTTACGGGTTTTTTTGGCGCTGTATGGTGCTAAATAGATACAGCAGGAAAAAGGCTTACATCATACGCCCATCATTACAATAAGATGATGTTATTAAACAGTGTTTATTTTTGCCAATCTAATTTACCGCCCGATTTACCGCCAAATGAAAACTGTAACCCCACATTTAGATAAAAGTGGTCATTCGATGCCGAGTGCACAGCCGAGCTTCCGACAGCGAGCCTGTGAAAAAGCTACTACTCCCATCTTATCCACAACACGCCAGCTATCGCTAAATGCGTGAACTACGCCTTTTCTGTACATCTGGCGAGGACGGAGCGAGCGATTGTTGAAGGTGTTTTTTGCGGGAGTGTTAGATAAACTGGAATAGTGTGGTTAATTCTTTGTAGCTTGGATTTCTCCAAACCAGTGTGTATATGAGCGCATTCAGCTTTTTATTTTCATGCAACACCTCATAAAGGGCGCCTTTTCTTTCCTCCATCTGAAACTTCACCATCAAGCCCGTTAGCAATGCCCAATGGGAGTTGATGTAAACGCAGCTTTCTTGAGATCCATTGGGGAACTGCATTGGCTTGATGATATTTATCCAGCTCGCTATCGCCGCGCCGTGCTTTGAAGGGGATGGCCCACCGTCCATTTCGTGCAGAAAGGTGGATATATAAATATCAATGTAGGCCGAGTTTAGGGCGATGCCTAAGCTGGTATAATCAAGTGTTATATCATACCCAACGGAATCGTTAAAGTGAACAAACATTTTCTTGGCGTAATTTGCAATGCCGAGGGTGAAATCCTTGGCTTTTTTCTCTCTCAACTTCTCCCTTATTTCGGTATTATAACACGGCTGATAGCTATCAATAATCCTTCTAAGCACTGTTTTCTGCTAGCATTTTTATAGAAGCGGCAAATAGTTCAGCACCCATTTCCTCATCATAAGGCGGCAATTCCCAAGTTCCCTTGTTTAAGGTTGTGTGGCTTGCCGCCGCAATACTCTCATTAAATCCTGCCGCAGCCGCCACTCGCTCATCTTCTGACAGAAAGGGGAAATCCTCTGGAAAATAGACTTGATCTGACATGATTGGTACTCCCATACCCTGAACCCTACGCACTCATCCCCACCTTATCCACAACACACCACGCCAGAAGCCTTGCCATAGCATGGATGCCTATCCATTGGACTGGCTCCTCCTCACGCGCGCGAATTGTCTAGCCGTACCAGCCGCATACATGTCGGCCCTTGTCCTCGCGCGTTCTCCGCGCGCGCGCGAATTGCCGACTTAATGCCCTATACCCTTCTTTGGGGAAGGGCGGCTTTACATATTTTGAGTTGCTCTGGTCGCGCCGCGCTAAACGCGATGCTGGCTCCGACAACCAGCCCTTGTTTGCCGAACATTCACCCAATAAAGCCGGAAATGAAGTCGCAATCGCTAAGAGCCAGAGCTATCAAACACCCTGCTTTGGGAAAGGGCACAGGCCAATCAGCCCCGAAGGAATCCCGGAGCGTCATCTCCGGCCAAAGCAGGGTGGACTGGTGAGGGAAAGAGTGTTAACCCAACTTCGTCACTATATTTCACAATTCCATTATGCTGCAACGGGTACAGCTTCATCAGCACCTGCTGATGGCACTACAAATTTTCATTTCTAATCTGGTACGATAGTTTTCATGGTGCCTCCAGGGTTAAATGATAAGCCAAGTGCCCTGTAAATGGTCTGCTGCCAGACTTCAGGACGCGAGGCTTTGCGAATGTGTAGCGTTTTGCCCGTTTGGGTTCGCATCGTGGTGGTCAGACGCATATGGGTACGCATGCTCTTGCGCACTGTTTCCCAACTATCGTTGATGTGGTGCTCTTTCAGCCGTAGGCGGGTGTAATGAACCAGATGATAGGCGAGCAGCGTGATCCACAAGTGACCCTCAACCCTATCTGTCTTTTTATGGTAAATCGGACGCATTCCCAGCAAATATCTTACTTTTACGGGGGAAACCACTGCTATCCAATACCAGCCCCAGAGTGACCAAGGGGTAGTCATAACGTTTTTCTTTTGAGCGACCAAATGCAGCTAGGGCCACAAACACTGCGAAGCTCTGAGCTTTGCAGGCTATCAATATCTACCGACTGATAGTCTCCCGGAGACTGATTCACAGCATCGGGTGCATGCTCCTTCTTCCGGCTAGCACCATCACTATCAAGCACTTACGATTCTGTTATTCAAGAGTTACCACCCTTATTCCATTGGTGGTATTGGTTATATCTTTCTTCGGGTACGCCATTTCCAGCTAATCATGCCGCGCCAAATCAAATGAATAGCACAAAACCCGATCAAACCGGCACTGATACCGACAACACCACATCCAAGCAAAAACGGCTCCCAAGTATTGGCCATACCATTCATCAACCATTCCAAACTTAACTCAAAAAAGAAATCTTGCTCTGGCACACCGGACACCCAAACGCCTACTTTATAGGCC
>JAUZRF010000130.1 GCA_030950645.1 Mariprofundales bacterium | reverse complement strand
TAACTGCTCAGATTGCTTCCGGTTTTTCTGATAGCAAGGCGAAAAAGCGGAGTTTACTACTGTAAATGAGCATTTTTCAACGCCGCTATCGGGAAAACTGGGAGTGAGCTGAGTAGTTACCAGAAAAGGAGAGAAAAAGATGAGATACAAAGCCTTGGTGATTGATGATGACTCCGCGATACGCAAAGCATTAAAGGTGATTCTCCGCACCATGGATTGGTACATGCTTGAGGCACGCGAGGTGCCGGAGGCGGTTGGCAAGGTGTTGGCCGATCCTGACATCAAGCTGGTGGTGGTGGATTATCAGATGCCGGGGATGAATGGCATTGAGTTTGTTGAGGTGTTGCGTGATATGGAAGGATCTGCGCGTGAGACCAAGGTGCTGATGATGTCCGGTGTTGCTAGTGAGGAGCAGAAGCTGGCGGCACTGGCGGCAGGGGTCGATGTCTTCTTGGCTAAGCCCTTTAATAGTAGTCAGTTTCGTGGTGCTTTGCAGGAATTAGGGCTACAGATGGCGTAATGCGTAAGCGGATTTTTGTGCTGCGTTGCTTGATCCTAGTGGCGCTGATGACCCCAGTGATGGGGCTGGCGCAGGGGGTCAATGAGGGGATGATGGAGGTGGTTTATCTGCATCGGCTGGTGCAGTTTGTCACTTGGCCGAATCCATCAACCCAGCATCAGGTGGTGGTGGTTGGCAGTATGCGATTGAAGCCATGGTTTGACCAAGTGGCCAAGGAGATGCGTCAACAACGGTTGTTGGTGCGTTTTTGTGCCGATATGGCGTGTGCTACGGGTGCGGATATCCTGTTTTTTGACCATGCGGGCGCGAAGCTGCCCCAGATGTTGGCTCAGCTGGCTGGTAAGCCGGTGCTGACAGTGGGTGTGAGCACCGGCTTTATTGATCACGGTGGTGCGATCGGTTTTGTCCGCATTGGCCATAGGCTGGGGTTTGAAATTAATCTCAATGCGATTGATTCCCATCACCTCTATCTGCGCAGTGATATTCTGCCTCTAGCACGCCGCGTGATCGGGAGCTATCACCAATGAGTAACTACTCAGCACCCTACCAGAAAATGGCTGTAACTGCTCAGATTGCTTCCTGTTTTTCTGATAGCAAGGCGAAAAAGCGGAGTTTACTACTGTCAATGAGCGTTTTTCAACGCCGCTATCGGAAAAACAGGAGTGACCTGAGTAGTTACCTATTGTTTGCGATTACTCAGGAGCAGAGGAGGAAATAGTTGGCGTATGAATATTCGTGATAGGATGGTGGCATGGTTCGCTAGATTTTTTGTCTTTTCCACAATGTTGGCTGTCGGCTCCTCCTTGGCCGCAGCCACAGAACCCTCTGCTATTGCCAAGTTAATGCAGATGGATATGAAACAGTTGGCGAATGTCACCATTACCTCGGCGCTCAAGCGCCCTCAGCGTTATTATGACACCGCTTCGGCTATTTTTGTCATCAGTAATGATGATATTCGCCGTGCGGGTGCACGCAGTATTCCTGAAGCGCTGCGGTTGGCTCCTGGGGTGGAGGTGCAGAAGATCAATGCCAACCAGTATGCCATCAGCATCCGTGGCCATAATAGTATGTTTGCGAAGAAGCTGTTGGTGCTGATCGATGGCCGCCCGCTCTACTCCCCGACCTTCTCTGGTACCTGGTGGCCAGCAGTCAACTATCCGATGGGGGATATCGATCGCATTGAGGTGTTGCGTGGCCCCGGCGGCGCAGTGTGGGGCTCCAATGCGGTCAATGGCGTGATCAATATTTTGACGAAATCGACGATTGATACCCAAGGACTCCATATTGTCGCAGGTGGTGGCAATGAGGAGAAGGGGTTTGGCTCCTTGCGTTATGGTGGAGAGACGGACCATCTTGGCTATCGCGCCTATTTCATGGAAGAGCGACGCAATGGTGGTGCGCTTGATCCTAAAGACCAACTTCATCGTGGCATCAATCCGATCGCTATCCCGAGTCTCGCTCGTACTGCACCGGATAATCGAAGGATGCAGCAGGGAGGATTCCGTCTTGATGGCCATAGTGGCGGCTCGCGCAAATGGACGCTGCATGGCGATGCCTACCGTGTGCGGGCGGGCTCTTTTGGCGCGGAGGCCGTGCCTGGTGCAAAGCTGAAGAATTTCGTTGATCATGAGGAGTATCGCGGCCAGAATCTGCTTTTTAAGTGGCAGCAAGGGGTGGGAGTGGATAGCGATCTGTCGTTGCAGATGTTGATGGATCGTACCACCATGAAAAATCATTTCTTTGGCGAGGCGCGTACCACCTGGGATGGGGAGTTGCAGTTCAATACGCGCTGGCTACCGCGTCAAGAGCTTTCCATCGGTCTGAATCACAGCAACTCACGCGCGAACATTCAACAAGGGCCACTATTCAAACTCCCTAGCCAGACCAATCAGATCCACGCCCTCTTTCTGAATGATGAGATCACCATTATTCCCGAACAGTTGCATCTTATCGCTGGCATCAAGCGTGAACGCAATCAGTACTCCGGTTGGGAGAACCAACCGAACCTGCGGCTGATCTATAGTCGGCGGGTGTGGTCGCTCTGGGGAGCTTGGTCGAAGGCCTCGCGCATCCCAAATATGATTGAGAATGGTCTGCAATTGGATGTGAAAAGTGGGACAGGATATACCGTTCGCGCCATCGGCAACGGACAGACCAAGGCGGAGCGGGTGACGGCCTACGAGGCCGGGTTGCGCATCCATCCTTATGATGCGTTGTTGCTACAAGTGGCCTATTTTAGTATGAAATATGACACGCTCAGTGATCCGGTGCGCGGCGCACGCTTTACTAAAAATAATCTTATAGTGATTCCAGCATACTTTGTGAATCCTTTGCGTGGTCGTTCGCAAGGGATTGAGGCGGATATGCGCTGGCAGGTGAATGGCTGGCTCAAGCTGAAAGGTACCTATAGCTACCTGCACCAGAATATTTATCGGATTATGGGGAAAGTCGGTAGCGTGCTAGATGCGAAGGCCTATGCCCAGCAGTCTCCTAGCCAGCGCTACAGCGCTGCGATCGAAACCGATCCCAGCGAGCATACCGAATTTGATCTCAACTATTACTACTATGGAGGTTTTCGCAAGTACCTCAGTAGTGGGCCGATCTATACCACGAATGACTATAAAATTGTCCCCTATCATCGCTTGGATGCTCGGATCGGTTGGCGACCTGCTGCGGATTGGATGGTGGATCTGGTGGGCCAAAATTTACTTCAACGCATCCATATTGAAAACCAAGCGGAAACCCTTGCCAATGCATCGTGGGTAGAACGCTCTTTTTATCTCAAGCTTACGAGGGCGTATTAGTGTTACATTCCGGCTTATTTGAGGGGTTTCGTACCACGATGCGGCATTAAAGGAGGGGGTGGATCAGTTTTTTGAGCAAAGTCGGGTCAATTCTGGTGAGCGCCCAAGGGAGTGGTGCAGAATGCATAATAATTAGGCATGTTATGGTAAATATTATGCAATAACGGGTCGTAAAGAGCTGTTAGAACGCACATGGGATAGCCTTTATGCTATTATATTATTATAAATCAATTAGTTGTTATTACTGGAACGGTGCTTGCTTACCGCTTGTATAAAAAAGAGAGCATGACATATGTCTACAACAGGTGTTGATCACAGCAAGATCAATCTATTCTCATTTACAGGTAAAATGCGCACCTTGCATATCACTTGGTTCGCATTCTTCATCAGCTTCGTGGTCTGGTTTAATATGGCTCCGCTCATGGTCTACATCCGTGAGGCATTGGAACTCAGTAATCAGCAGGTGAAACTATTGATGATTCTCAATGTGGCGCTGACCATTCCTGCACGCATTGTCATTGGTATGCTGGTCGATAAGTACGGTCCTCGGATTATGTACTCGATGTTGTTGGCCATCTCCAGCATTCTTTGTCTGCTCTTTGCATTTGCGGATAGTTTTGCAGCGATGGCAACCCTGCGTTTCTTGCTGGGCTTTGTTGGTGCTGGCTTTGTCATCGGTATCCGCATGGTGGCAGAGTGGTTTCCGGCCAAGCAGGTGGGAACGGCAGAGGGAATCTATGGTGGATGGGGCAACTTTGGTTCGGCGGCGGCGGCCATAACCATGCCCATGGTTGCGCTCTGGTTTGGTGGTGTTGATGGTTGGAGATGGGCGCTGGCAACTACAGGTATGATCGCACTGGTTTATTCATTTATCTTTTACTTTTCGGTGAGTAATAACCCGAAGGGAACGACCTATTTCAGGCCAAAACAGATGGGCGCCATGGAGGTTACCAGCAGGGCTGATTTTTATCTTTACTGTATCATGACCGCCCCACTTTATCTGACGCTGGCGCTTCTGGCTTGGAAAATGTCTCCGGTTAACCTAGGGCTGTTTAATGCCATGGAGACGGATATTATCTACCTAGGGCTGGCTGCGATCTATGCCTATCAGGTATTTCATATTTTCCGTATCAATCGAGTACTGTTTGCGCCGAATGCCAAGCCTGTAGCGGAAATCCATCGCTATAAATTTAAGCAGGTAGCGGTACTTGATTTGGCCTATTTGGTGACCTTTGGTTCGGAATTGGCTGTGGTTTCGATGCTCCCACTATTTTTTTACGATACCTTTAAGGAAACCGAAGGTCTTAGTGTTGCCACTGCAGGTCTGTTGGCCTCTGGCTATGCTTTTATGAATCTTGTCTCTCGACCCGGTGGCGGCGTGATTTCCGACAAGTTTGGTCGCAGAAAAACGATACTGGTGTTGCTGACGGGCTTGGCTGTTGGCTATTTCTTGATGGGGATGATTGATTCACGGTGGTCGTTGGCATTGGCGGTTATTGTTACTATGGGATGCTCATTGTTTGTTCAAGCGGGGGAGGGCGCGGTGTTTGCTATGGTGCCACTGGTTAAACGACGCATGACCGGCCAGGTAGCAGGTATGGTGGGAGCCTATGGTAATGTGGGTGCAGTGACTTTTTTAACGGTGCTGTCCTTTGTATCACCACAGGCTTTTTTCACGACGATTGGCGCGGTGTCTCTGGTAACGCTAGTTATTGTGTTTTTCTTTCTTGATGAACCCAAGGGGCACATGTATGAGGAATTCGAAGATGGTCGTCTTGAAAAAATTAAATTGTAGAACCTCTTGCAAAACTCAGGGTGGATGGTCACTACTCAGCTCACTCCTGATTTTTCTGATAGCGGCGTTGAAAAATGCTCATTTACAGTAGTAAACTCCGCTTTTTCGCCTTGCTATCAGAAAAACCGGAAGCAATCTGAGCAGTTACAGCTATTTTTTGGTAGGGTGCTGAGTAGTTACCATAATATATTATGGTCGATGTGAGATGAAATATGGCAAATAAACTCATTGTTGAAGCGGGGCAATGTACACAAGCTGGTGTGAAGCCGCAGAACGAGGATTGCTGTGGCATTCGTATTCCGGATGGCGTGGAGCTCACCCACAAGGGGATTGTGCTGGTCACAGCGGATGGGGTTGGTTCCAGTGAGGCGAGCAGAGAGGCGAGCGAGTACTGCGTGCAGGGTTTTATTGCCGATTACCTCAGTACGCCGATGTCATGGAGCGTGCAGACCGCTGGCGAACGGATTATCCGTTCACTCAATTCATGGCTGTTTAGCCAAGGGCAGCGCCGCTATGCCTCTGACCTTAGCTTGGCATCCACGCTGGCGGTGCTGATTCTTAAATCGACCACCGCGCATCTGTTTCATGTTGGTGATTCACGCATCTATTTGATTCGAGAGGGAAGGCTTCGCTGTCTGACCAAAGACCACCGACTGGTGGTTGATCGTAACAAAACCTATTTAGCGCGTGCCATGGGCGGCGAATATCAGGTGCATTTTGATTATGCCAATCAGAGCATGGCACAGGGCGACCGCTTTCTCCTGACCACGGATGGGATCCATGATTTTCTTGATGAACAGCGACTTCTGGCGTTGGTGTTGGCTGCTGACCCTGAGGTTGCCGCAGCATCTATTGTTGATGAAGCCATTCAAGCGGGTAGTGATGATAACCTGACTTGTCAGGTGATTCATGTGCAGCAGTTGCCTAACCAGGATGAAAACGAATATTACCGTACGCTGACCCAGCTTCCTTTTCCGCCACCTTTGGAGCTGGGCATGGAATTGGATGGCTACCGGATTATCCGCGAGCTGCATGCCAGTCCCACGATTCAAGTGTATCTGGCTGAAGATATTGCGCACGGTGAAACGGTGGTGATCAAGACCCCTTCGGTGAACTTTGAGGATGATCCCATCTATATCGACCGTTTTTTGCATGAGGTGTGGGTGGGGCGGCGTATTGATAACCCACATGTCTTTAAGGTGCATCAGCTGAAACGCAAACGCACCTGCCTCTATTATGTGACCGAGTTTCTTGAAGGCCGCTCATTGGCGCAGTGGATTGTGGATAACCACAACCCCGATCTGGAGCAGGTACGCAATATCGTTGGGCAGGTGATCATGGGATTGCGCGCTTTTCACCGCCGCGAGATGGTACATCAGGATATCAAGCCCGAAAATATCATGATTGATAAGCACGGTATTATCAAAATTATCGACTTTGGCTCGGCACAGGTAGCTGGATTGAAAGAGATCTATACGCCGATAGCGCAGAACCATGTGCAAGGTACAGCCAATTACATCGCCCCAGAGCTGTTCGATGGTTTTGAAGGGACGCCCAAAAGCGATATGTTTTCACTCGGGGTGACGATTTACGAGATGCTTAGCGGTGGCCATTTTCCCTATGCCGTCAACGATGCGCCAACACGGCGAAAAAGCTATGACTATATCCCGCTAAGCAAATACAATGTGAATGTCCCAGTCTGGATGGATGGCGCCATCAAGCGGGCGCTGCACCCGGATCCCGGTAGGCGCTACGACAGCTTTTCCGAACTCCAACACGATCTTTCTCAACCCAATCCGCAATTGATGAAGCGCGATGCACCGCTGTTGGAGCGCGATCCAGTCGGATTCTGGCGTGGGTTGGCGCTCATCCTGTTGGCCATTAATCTTCTATTGCTTTTCTCGCTTTTACGCGAGAGCTGATCCCATCGCAAAAAGTCCATCCACAGTCTTTTTGCTTGATTTACAAGCGAAAATTGTTGCTTTCCCGTAACTGCTCAGATTGCTTCCGGTTTTTCTGACAGCAAGGCGAAAAAGTGGAGTTTACTACTGTAAATGCGCATTTTTCAACGCCGCTATCGGGAAAACCGGGAGTGAGCTGAGTAGTTACAGCTCAGCATTCGTTTGATCTCTGGAATACACGAGCCACAACCGGTGCCTGCCATGGTGCACGATTTGATGGTATCGATGGAGTCTGCACCATCTTTTATTGCAGCCTGTAGCTCCAGTTCACCGACATTATTGCAGGCACAGATGATGTTGCCTTTGCTATCCACCTTACTGATTGGGCCACCAGGTGCGAGCAGATAGGGGCGCAGCTCGCCTACATCACGCGCTTCGAGCATGAGCTTGCGGAGCCACTTTGCTTCGTGAATATCGCCACCAACCCAGCGCACCGCAATGAGATGACCATCTTCTATCCACGCCTTGCGATTGATACCATGTTTGCGATCTGAATAGGTTAGTATTTCAATGCTTTTCCCCTGTTCTAACATCTGATCCAGACGCTTGTACTTGATCCCCTCCAACGGTTTCGTACACGCCAAATCAATCGATGTGACCGGATGATCACTCCCTGCACATGCAACGACGCCATAGCTATAGCCTTCGATCATCTTGCGGCCAAGTGCTATTTTGTTGCCTGCCATCAGCATCATGCCTCGCCACGCTGGTTCAAAGCGTTCAATCTGCACTGCGGTATGCTTAAATTCAGGCTCTTTGGAAACAGGATCAATCACCGATTGGGTGACACTGTTAGCACGGCCACTTCGGGCGTTCATTTCACCCCAGTGCATAGGCAGGAATACCACGCCTGTGCGCAGATCACGGCTAATTCGAACGGGCACAACTACTTCACCACGACGGGAAAACAGTCGTACCAAGTGATCGGCTTCGATCTTGCGATCAGCCGCATCATCTGGGTGTATTTGCAGGGTGGGAACAGCGATATGCTGCATTAACCGTGGCACATTTCCGGTTTTGGTCATGGTGTGCCACTGATCGCGAATACGACCTGTGGTCAACGAAATGGGGTAGGAGCTATCGGTCGGCTCGGCTACTGGCCGGTAGCACACATCGATAAAATTAGCTTTGCCATCGGCGGTCTCAAAATGGTCATCTTCATACAGGCGCTTAGTCTCCCCCACAACAGCATCTTTGGGGTAGGGCCACTGTTGCGGGCCATGTTCATCTAGTATTTTATACGACAGACCGGTGATGTCGATGTCGGTACCGCGGGTCAGTCCGCAATGTTCATTGAACAGCGTTTCGGCCTGCGTGTAGGGGAATGCGGTTCGCCAATCCTTGCCCAGTTGTTCGCCCAGTTTGACAGCGAAGTCGGTGGTAATTTTCCAATCAGGCCGACTCAATCCGGCAGCGGGAAGCGCCTGCTCCAGATGGGTGATGCGGCGTTCGGAGTTGGTCATCGTGCCCTCTTTCTCCGCCCAACCGGCGGCAGGGAACAGTAGATGGGCAAATTTGGTGGTGTCGGTTGGGTGATAGGCATCGGACACCATCACCAGCTCGGCTTTTTTCAATGCCGCTTCGGCACGCTTTGCATCGGGCATCGAGACCATCGGATTGGTGCAGGCAATCCATACCGCTTTTACCTTGCCTGACTCCAGCGCATCGAAGATCTCGGTCGCTGTGAGTCCGGGGGTTTGCGGCACATCAGCTACTCCCCAGTAATCTGCCACCTCTTTGCGGTGTGTCGGGTTGGTGTAATCGCGATGGGCGGCCAGCATATTGGCCATGCCGCCAACCTCGCGCCCACCCATCGCATTGGGTTGTCCGGTCAGTGAAAATGGCCCGCAGCCAGGTTTTCCCACCTGCCCTGTAGCCAGATGAAGATTGAGTAGGGCGTTGTTTTTATCCGTGCCGGAAGTAGACTGGTTCATCCCCATGGTCCAGAATGAGAGGGTTCTGTTTTCGGCGAACCACAGTGCGGCTTTGACAATATCGGCGGCACTCAGCCCACATAGATCAGCTGCCTTGCGTGGTGTCATCATCCGCACATGTTGATGCACGGCATCAAAGCCTTGGGTATGGTGTTCGATGTAATGTTGGTCGATCAACCCCTCCCAAACCATCACATTGAGCATCGCCTGCAACAGTGGAACATCCGTGCCCGGCTTTAACGGTAGGTAGAGGTCGGCAATCGAACAACTATCGGTGCGGCGTGGATCTGCCACCACAATCTTTAGATTTTGGTTGGCCTCTTTGGCGGCTTCCATGCGTCGAAATACAATCGGATGGGCGTCAGCCGGGTTGGCTCCGATAATAAAAAAAGACTCGGCCAGTTCAATATCACCATAACAGGTAGGAGGCCCATCGGCACCAAAGGCGCGTTTATATCCGGCCACCGCAGAAGACATGCAGAGTCGCGAATTGGTATCGATGTTATTGCTGCCGATAAAGCCTTTCATCAGTTTGTTGAAGACATAATAGTCTTCCGTCAGGAGCTGACCGGATACATAAAAGGCCACCGCGTCTGGTCCATGCTGGCGGATAATATCGGCGAATTTCTGTGCTCCATAATCCAGCGCTGTATCCCAATCCACCGGTGCAAAAGGGGCATCCAGCGAGGTGCGCAGCTGTGGCCGTAACAAGCGATCCTCCGTACGCACGGTATGATGCAGTTCACGACCCTTGGAGCATAACTTGCCCTGATTGGTTGGGTGCTGCACATCGCCCGCCAGCGAGATGATTTGTTCACCATCGGTTTCCAGTCGTATGCCGCATCCCGTACCACAATAGGAGCAGGCGGATCTTACCGTCCGGTACGCACCATTCATCGGTAGAGCCTCGTTGTTCGCCGACAGTTTTGCCACCTGATTTTGTTATCCCCTCAGAAACGAGACTGTGATCAATTCCATAACGCTCCGGTATTATGCCGTAACGGTCTTTTTCCTTGCTGTCACATAAAGGGCCATCCCAGTGAATAACATTCCACCCACAATATTACCTAGAATAACCGGAATCTCATTGTACTCCCACCATTCTCCTATTGTGATATTCGCTCCCAGCATCATGCCCGCCGGAATCACAAACATATTGACGATGGAATGTTCATAACCCAGCGCAAAGAAGGTCATGATCGGCAGCCACATCGCACCTATTTTTCCGATGGTTGTGGTTGAGGTTAGTGCCATCACCGCACCCAGCGTCACCATCCAGTTACAGAGTATTGCGCTGGTAAATGCGGAAATCGTACCGGCGAAGCCAAGATCTCCATAAGCAAGGGTTTTGTGTTCGGCAATCGCGATAATTTTTTTAGTGACCGCAATCGTGGTAGGATCAATATGTCCCATTTTGGTGATCACGATGTAATACAAGAAGGCATACAATACGCTACCAATCAGGTTGCCGATTAAGACCCATGTCCAGTTAAACGCTAGTTTGCGCATCGTGGTTCTGCCATCCATCACTGCAATCGGCAGCAGCGCGAAATTCCCTGTTGCCAGTTCAAGTCCCAACAGGATGATCATCACAAAGCCAACTGGGAAAATAATCGCTCCCACGATGCCAAATCCCGTCTGGGTGATCGCGGTAATGGCGAAGGTGGTGGCATAACCCAGAAACGCCCCCGATAACCCGCCGCGAATCAACAGGTCTTTGACCCCAAGATCTGCTTTACTGGCTCCAGCCTGCAACATATTTTCAACGACCGTTTCCGGTTTTACATACGCCATATTTTATCTCCCAATCATTTTAATCATTTTCGTGCAGAGATGCGTTCGCACAAAGCAATCAAATTCTGAATGACAACAGCTTTTACAATGTGATCACCATTGAACTTGCACCTGTCCATCTTCGATTTTTGTGGGGTAGGTGGTCACACACCCAGTATCCGGTGGTAGCACATTTCCAGATTCGAGGTCGATTTTCCGGGCATGCAGTGGGCAGATGATGGTATCGTTGCTAATAATGCCCTCAGCCAATGGTCCCTGTTTGTGCGGGCAGCGGTTATCAATGGCTCTAATTTTTCCATTGCTCAGTCGGAATAGCGCGATTTGCGTGATACCAGCCCGTATCAGCCTACCTCCTCGCAGTGGAACCTCATCAACAGAGCAGACTGTGTACCACATTGGTTGATTACTCATGCCATCACCTCTTCTACTACAGGAATATCGTAACTACTCAGCACCCATTGAAAACATCCCGTAATTGCTCAGATCGCTTCTGGTTTTGCTGATGGCAAGGCGAAAAAGCGGAGTTTACTACTGTAAATGAGCATTTTTCAACGCCGCTATCAGGAAAACCGGGAGTGAGCTGAGTAGTTACGGAATATCGATGGTTTTGTACTCATTAAAGCGCACCATATTGTCGGGTTGATTCCCATCCTTCAGCCGCTCCTGCCACGGATCGGTGGTCAGTGTGGATAGGTAGATCTCCATGCGTTCAATCAACGCCTTGCGGCTCTCCATATTGTGGATAACCGCCTGTTTGATCTTCTCCAGACCGATCCGTTCCAGCCACGGTGCGGTGCGCTCATTGTGTTTACCGCTTTCGCGGTAGTACTGCCAATAGGCTTTGGCAATTTCCACCACCGCATCATCCGTGTTGACCATGCACAGCAGGTCGCCTGCACGCACCTTGACGCCGCCATTGCCACCAACATAGATCTCCCAACCTCCTTCGACGCCAACCACACCAAAATCTTTAATAGTTGCCTCCGCGCAGTTGCGGGGACAACCAGAAGCTGCCATTTTGGTTTTGGCGGGATACCAAGTGCGGTCAAAGATTGTCTCCAGTCGAATTCCCAGCGCCGTGGAGTTTTGGGTGCCAAATCGGCACCACTCGGAACCCACACAGGTTTTTACCGTCCTTAGCGCCTTGCCATAAGCAAACCCCGAAGGCATCTCCAGATCTTGCCATACAGATAATAGCGCCTCTTTCTCGACTCCATAAAGACCGATGCGTTGCCCACCAGTGATTTTAATGGTTTTAATATTGTATTTTTTGGCTACTTCACCGATGCGAATTAGATCATCAGCCTTGGCATTACCACCCATAATGCGAGGGATCACCGAATA
>JAUZRF010000013.1 GCA_030950645.1 Mariprofundales bacterium | reverse complement strand
CACATACTGCTTAAAATCCCAGCCATCAACTGAGCCACGAACATCATTGGCAATTTGCCAAATTTGGCGTTGCAGTTGGGCGCGTTGCTGGGTACTTGTCATTATGTTGTCCTGTTAAAATATGTTTTAAATAGTCACCAGCTTGGCATGATAACGAGCAAAGCCGCTCTAATCTAATCACTTGTTGCAAGCGGCATAGCTTGAATGCTTTACGGATATTTTTCTATTACCAAGACGAGCTCTTTTTAAAGTAGTAGGGGTCAGGGCTTGTTTCGCGGATTTTATTGTGTATCTTGGCGGCATGGCAAGACCATTACGAATCGAATATGCTCGCGCGCCGTACGCCGTCTGACTGAGCGTTACGACTGCGTTTGAGTGAAACGCTGGCTCTGGAAGTCGGCGATATTGATGGTGAACGACACCGTGTTCATATTCGCCGGGGTAAAGGCCACAAGGATCGTTTTGTGCCGCTACCCGATGTGATCTGCTAGGCACTGCGATTGTTCTGGGCAACGCATCGCAACCCCCGATTGCTGTTTCCTACTTTTGTGGGCTCCGCCGAACGCATCCGTCAGGCCACTTCTCAAATGGATGGAGTGGCTTCTATAAATTTCCTATACGGATAGCGTAACCGCAAAATAGTGGTTGCACGGGCTCGTGCAACCACAGGATAAGATCGCGGCTGCGCGCGATCTATTCGTTATTCGTTTTCACCCAAAGAGAGGGGGACTCCATTGCCATCCACCACCTACCTTAAACATTACCAACCACCGTATTTTCTGGTTGATACGATCCATCTTGGCGTAGAGCTAAATCCTACGGCCACTACGGTGGTGTCGCGGGTGCAATATCGACGCAACCCCGATAGCGATAAAGGTGGGGTATTCAAGCTTGATGGCCATGCCATGGAGCTACTATCGGTTCAGTTGGATGGCCAACTGCTGCCGACAAACCGTTACATGCTCGATGAAGCAAGTCTCCAGATTGATGGCGTGCCGGATCACTTTACGCTCGAGATCACCACCCGCATCAACCCTGAGGCCAACACCGCGCTGGAAGGGCTCTATCGCTCAGGTGGCAACTACTGCACCCAGTGTGAGGCACAGGGGTTTCGCAAAATCACCTATTATCCCGACCGTCCCGATGTGATGGCGCCCTTCACGGTGCGTATCACGGCAGATAAAATGGAGAATCCAGTACTGCTCTCCAATGGCAATCCGGTAGCGCAAGGCGAGCTCAGCGATGGCCGCCACTGGGCGGAGTGGCACGACCCCTTCGCCAAGCCGAGCTACCTCTTTGCGCTGGTAGCGGGGAATTTGCAATGCGTCGAAGACCATCACCACACCACCGATGGTCGGGAGATCACACTGCGCATCTACACCGAGGCACACCACATTCACCAGTGCGGCCATGCCATGGCCTCGCTCAAGCGCGCCATGTGCTGGGATGAGGCGCGCTTCGGGCTGTGCTACGATCTCGACCTATTCATGATCGTCGCGGTCGACGACTTCAATATGGGCGCGATGGAGAACAAGGGGCTCAACATCTTCAACTCCCGCCTGGTGTTCGCCAGCCCAGAGACCGCCACCGATGACGATTATCTTGCCATTGAGGCGGTGATTGGCCATGAATATTTCCACAACTGGACGGGAAACCGCGTTACCTGCCGCGACTGGTTTCAGCTTAGCCTCAAGGAGGGGCTGACCGTATTCCGCGATCAGGAGTTTACCGCCGACTTGCACTCCCGAGCGGTGAAACGGATTGCGGATGTCCGCATGCTGCGCACCCATCAGTTTGCGGAGGATGCTAGCCCCATGGCGCACCCGATTCGCCCAGCATCCTACATGGAAATCAATAACTTCTATACGGTAACGGTGTATGAAAAGGGTGCCGAGGTGGTACGGATGTACCAGACATTACTCGGTGTCGATGGCTTCCGGCGCGGGGTTGATTGCTATTTTCAGCGCCATGACGGGCAGGCGGTGACCACTGAGGATTTTCTCGCCGCCATGGCTGATGCCAACGGGATCAATTTATCCCCCATGCAGCACTGGTATGACCAGGCAGGCACGCCAACGCTCACGGTGCGCATGACCTACGATGCCGATGCCGCCACCTGCCGTCTGGATATAAGCCAGCACTGCCCGGCGACACCCGAATCGGCACGGAAACCCCCATTCTTTATCCCGCTCACCCTTGGACTGTTGTTGCCCGATGGCGCGCCAGTGCCATTGCAACTGCTTGATGAAACTACCCCACAGGGTAGTAGCCGCACGCTGCTGATCAATGAAAAAACGGTGTCATTTACCTTTGTGAATATTCCGCAACAACCGCTACCATCGCTGCTCCGCAATTTTTCTGCGCCGGTGGAACTTGATTATCCCTACACCGCGAGCGATGACACGCACTTGATGCAGTACGATGAGGATCCATTTAATCGCTGGGCGGCAGCGCAACGGCTGGCGATGCGCACCATGCAGGATCTACTCGCCCATGGTGGCGAGCCGGATCCCATCGTGATTGCGGCCTTCGGCCATCTGCTTACCGATTCGGCACTTGATCATGCACTCAAGGCCGAGGCGCTGCTGCTCCCTTCCGAGGCGGATATTGCCGAGGGCTGCGTCCCCGCTGATCCGGCACGCATCCATCAGATACGCGAGCAGATGCGCCGCTCTCTTGCTAGCGCACTGCACGGCGCGCTGAAGCAGAATTACCAAACGCTCTCCACACCATGCGACACCGATCGCGACCAAGCCATGCAGGCGCGCCGACTGAAAAACATCTGCCTAGCCTACCTCACCAGCCAACCAGGTGAGGAAGCCTACGCGCGGGCATACGCCCAGTTCACGCAGGCGGATAACATGACCGATCAGTATGCCGCACTGGCCGCATTGTCCCATTGCGACTGCCCGCAACGCACACAGGCGTTGGCCGCCTTTGAGAAACAGTGGCGCCATGAGCCCAGCGTGATGGATAAATGGTTTGCCGTGCAGGCTGCATCCACCCTACTGGACACGCTGGCACAGGTGCAGCGCCTAATGACGCATTCCGCCTTTGATCCGCGCAACCCCAATAAGATGCGTGCCCTGATCGGCACCTTCACGATGCGCAACCCATCCCTCTTCCATGCCACTGATGGCAGTGGCTACGCCTTTCTTACCGAGCAGATACTCCAACTCGACACCCGCAACCCGCAACTAGCTGCCCGCATGGTGCGGCCGCTAATCAACTGGCAACGCCTAGAGCACCGATGCAGCACACAAATGCGTGCGCAGTTGCAACGCATTGCCAACCACCAAGGACTCTCCGCCGATATTCAAGAAATTGTCAACAAAAGCCTGCCCCAACAAGTTTTGGCTTAGAGACATCTGTTTTTCGCTGGTGCTAGAGGCCGATGGCGTATCGTAGTCGATTTGCGCCGAGTCCGACCGGCTATTTGCATGTGGGGAATGGTTACTCCGCTTTGCTATGTCAGCAGTGGTGCCAGCAGTGGGGTGGTGTGCTGGTGTTGCGGATTGAGGATATTGATTACTCGCGCTGTCGCCCCCAGTTTGATGCTGCGCTGATCGAGGATCTGGGCTGGTTGGGTCTGCATTGGCAGCCGGAGGTGATGCGTCAAAGTGAACGGATTGCGTATTATCGCGCTGCACTGGATCAGCTTCAGATGCAAGGCGTGCTTTACCCCTGTTTTTGTAGCCGGAAATCGTTGGCTGCAGCCAGTGCTCCGCACGGTGTGGTGGTGCAATATCCTGGGATTTGTCGTCAGCTTGCCAAGGCGGAACAGCAGCACCGCATGGCCACGGAGCCCTTTGCTTGGCGGCTGAATATGCGGTTAGCTGCAGAGCAAATTGGGCACCAGGTGTGGTGGTGCTCTGTTGATGGTGTTGACGCTACTGCTGAGGTGGACGCACAGGATGACATTGTGCTGGCACGCAAGGATATTGGGGTGGCATACCATCTGGCGGTCGTGGTTGATGATGCAGCACAGGGGATTGATGTGGTGATTCGCGGCGAGGATTTGGCGCCATCGGTGCCGGTGCAGCGGGTGTTGCAGCAGTTGCTTGGGTTATCTGCCCCGCGCTATTGGCACCATCCGTTGCTGCGTGATGGGGATGGCCAGCGGCTAGCGAAGCGGAATCACTCCACCACCTTGCGCAGCCTACGGGCACAAGGGGTAGCTGCGCAGCAGTTGGCGGCGGTGCTGTTGCAAGCTCCAGCACCGCCGCGATGGGATGCGGCGGTGTTGGATCAGCTATTATCCGGTTAGCGCCTCGGAGAGAACCCCCTCCATTAGGCCAGAATCGACGGTTCGTAGTGCGGTATGCCCCCAACGATCAAAGATGGCCTCAATAATCACTAAGCCTGCGATGATGAGATCTGCCCGCCCCTGTTCAATGGCGGGAATCGCTTGGCGGCTAGCAAGATCCATGGCGCAGAGGGTGTTTTTGAGTTGGTCGAAATGGGCGCGCTTGAGCACAA
Organism: Mariprofundales bacterium; assembly: GCA_030950645.1. Lineage (GTDB taxonomy): Bacteria > Pseudomonadota > Zetaproteobacteria > Mariprofundales > J009 > JAUZRF01. Next base: position 35,149 of record JAUZRF010000013.1, on the reverse strand, counting down.
AGCGGTTGATTGCCGCCGCATCGTAGGGGTGGAGATCCATGGCTACCGCAGCTAAGGTGGTCACCGTGCCCGCCGTCCCGACCAGATGTTTGGTTGCCTGCTGAGAAGATGGCGATGCGGCCCAGGAGGCATCGACAGCATCCAACTCGGCATCGGCCAAGTTGCGCATGCACTGCCAGTCCTCCGTGGTGGGGGGATTGCTCTGTAACCCCTCTTCGACCAGTCGAATCACCCCCAGGGGGCGGCTAATGGCGTGGGTGATGGCACCATCGCGTACCGTGATGAACTCGGTACTGCCGCCACCAATATCAAAGAGCAGCATCGATTGGCGCACCTCGGACTCCAGCACGGTGGCAGCACCTCGTAGGGAGAGTGCGGCCTCTTCATCCCCACTCAGAATTCGTACCAGAATCTTGCATTCCCGCTCCACCATACGGCAGAAATCTTGGCCGTTTTCTGCCTGCCGTACCGCAGCGGTGGCGGTAGCATAAATATGATCCGTGGCCACACCAAAGCGTTGGCAACGCGCCAGCAAGTCGTGTAAGGCAGACAAGGCGCGCGCCGCTCCTGCCTCACCAAGCCGACCAGACTTGCGCACCCCATCGCCAAGTCGGGCGATGTGGTGGTGGTAGTGCAGAATTTGCCACGGTGGGGTTCCGGAAGCGCGGTGGGCGATAATCATTCGGATAGTATTGGAGCCAATGTCGATGGCAGCAAAGGGGGTGATATTCATGGTTTTATTGTAACTACTCAGCACCCTACCAAAAAATGACTGTAACTGCTCAGATTGCTTTCGGTTTTTCTGATCGCAAGGCGAAAAAGCGGAGTTTACTACTGTAAATGAGCATTTTTCAACGCCGCTATCAGGAAAACCGGGAGTGAGCTGAGTAGTTATGTTTTATTACCTGTAAACTGTTCCGATGTTGCAGTGCCACCTGCACATAGTGTTCGGCAGAGCGGGGGAGAAAGGCACGCTCTTCAGCGGTCAGTTCGCGGCGCTCCCGCGCTGGCGCTCCAGCATAAAGGAATCCGCTTTTTAGCACCTTGCCTTCGGTAACTAGGGCAGCAGCGGCCACGATACAGCCGGGTTCAACCACAGCGCGATCCATCATCACCGCCCCCATGCCGATTAGGCAGCCATCACCGATGGTGCAGCCGTGCAGGATGACGCGGTGGCCGATGGTCACGCCATCGCCAATGATGCAGGGGGTGACATCGCTGGTGTGCAGGGTGCAGTGATCCTGAATATTGCTGCGGCTACCGATGATGATCTCCTCAACATCGCCTCGTAGCACGGCCTGATACCAGATCGAGCTGTCCCGGCCAATGCGTACCCGTCCGATAATATCGGCGGAAGGGGCCAGAAATGCGGGGTGATCAAGCTCAGGGGAGTGATGGTTCCAACGGGCAATCATGGGGATGATTCTTGTAGGGAAAGTATCGGGCTTACCGTATTCGAGGCCAGCGTGCCGCCATCCGTATCATTGGCCAATATCAGCACGCCATGCACCTGCAATTTGGTGGGCCAAGCCATCACGATATGGATAAAGGCGTGGGTCATGACATCAATCGCCAGGGTGGACTTCATTTTGCCGTTAGGCGGGACTTTGATCGCAAGTGGTTGGTCCAGGTGTCCGTTGGCGAAGACCTGAAGCAAGAGGTGCAGCGGTGCACGATGGTTTCCTCCCCGTACTAAGGTGAGATCAATTTGCCATTGGCCGTGGGAGTTTTTGCTCATTTGGCTATCAATGAGATGGATGCCATAATGTTTGCGTGCTTTGAGAATAGACTCGAGCGCAGAGAGGCGACGCCTCGCATGGTTAAGCTGATCGCTTTTTAAGGTTAAGGTGTTTTTCAGCGCGTCGGCACGCGCCTGTGCTAACGCCGCATCTGTTTCCATCTGAAGGAGTTGATGTGACGGTGGTGCTGGCAGTGGAATCGGTGGCGGTGGCGGCGGAGTGGTTGGATGTTGGCTCGGTGGTGTGGGTTGTATCGCGAGCGCAAACATTGCCAGAATGGAGAATAGGGTAATGGGGCGCATGCGCCACCACTTGTATGGGGGGTGATTGTCTGCGCCAAGGGTGAGTTGCCACGGGTTGAGGAGCCAGTGGCCAAACGCTTTCATCGCCAGCGCGCGAGTTCTTACGGCCACACCCCGAGTGGACTGAGGCCGGATTGCTCATCGAGAGCGAACATCAGGTTGGCATTTTGCAGCGCTTGACCGGCAGCTCCCTTGAGCAAGTTATCGATGCAGGAGACAAGGACTGCATTGTGATCATCGCGCACGACGATGCCAATGTCGCAGCGGTTGCTACCTGCGACGCCACCGGTGGCGGGAAGTTGTCCCGCAGGGAGTACGCGCACGAAGGGCTCGTCGGCATAGCGTTGATCTAAGATCGCATGCCAGCTGGATGGATCGTTCCCATGGAGATAGATGGTGGCGAGCATACCACGGGTCATTGGGATAATATGCGGGGTGAAGGGGATCGAAATTGGCCGGTTACAGCCTAGGTTTTCGGCCCACTCCTCCATCTCCCATTGATGGCGATGGCGGGGCAGGCCGTAGGCAGCGATCGATTCGTTGATCTCGCAAAATAGCGTCGTTTGCTTGGGCGAACGACCCGCGCCCGAGGTGCCTGACTTGGCATCTACAATGATGCGATCGCAATTGAGCAGGTCGGTCTGTAGCAGTGGCAGCAGTGGCAGCAGTACCGAGGTAGGGTAACAGCCTGGATTGGCGACCAAGTTGGTGGATCCAATCGCCTCGCGTTGCCATTCGCTGAGTCCATAGACGGCCTGCGTAGTTAGTGCGGGCTGGGGGTGATCTGTTCCGTAGGCATCGCGGTAGTTGTTGAGGTTGGGGTGGCGGAAATCGGCACTCAGATCGACCACGCGACACCCTTGCGCCAACAGCCGTGCCACGGTGGCTGCGGCTGCACCGTGAGGCAGGGCGGTGAAGGCGAGGTCTACTCCATCGGCGAGTGGCGCAGTGCCATCGGCCAGGATAAGTTCCGCGCAGTAGTCACCGATGGATGGCAGCACCTCGCCCAATCGCTTGCCTGCCATGCGCCCGGCGCTGACATGGCGTAGCTCCATCTCGGGGTGGCCGGCAATGAGTCGAATCAGCTCGGCACCGGCATAGCCGCTAGCACCAAATACTGCGACACCGATCACTGGAGGTATCCCAACAGAAACCATTTACCGCAGAGCTGCGAGACGCACCGAGGCCTCTTTTTTTGCTTTATTTGGGCTGTTTCAACATTCACATTAAAACCCTAATACATTGGCCATGGTGTACCAACCCGGTTGCTGTGTTGCCAGCCAATTGGCAGCACGAACCGCCCCTTTGGCGAAGACCATGCGGTCATGCGCGACATGGCGAATCTCGATCTGCTCCTCATCGCTAATGAAAAAGGTGGCATGATCGCCGACCACACTTCCTGCTCGCATCACCGCAAAGCCGATATCTCCCCGATTGCGCGGCCCAGTTAGGCCATGACGGGCATAGACGGCGCGCTGAGAGAAGTCGATGCCGCGGCCAGCAGCCACCGCTTGACCTAGCGCCAGCGCGGTGCCGCTAGGCGCATCCATTTTGTGGCGGTGGTGGGTCTCAAGGATCTCGGCATCGTACTCCTCGCCTAGCGTAGCCGCAGTGCGCTCAGCCAGTTGCAGCGCTAGATTGATACCAACCGAGAAGTTGGGCGCCATCACTACCGATTGCGCCGCCATGGTGGTGTGCAGTTGGGCGATGCCAGCATCATCGAGGCCGGTGGTGCCAATCACCATGGCAATACCATGTTCGGCGGCGAATTTGGCGTGTTGCAAGGTGGCGTGAGGTGTGGTGAAATCGATGATGGTATCAATACCATCGGTTGCGGATAATGCTTCGCGAACCGTAATGCCGAGCGCATCTACCCCGACCAGTGTGGCTGCATCGTTACCCAAATGGGGCGAACCTTCGCGCTCGGTAGCGGCAGCCAGGGTGCAGTGCTCGGAGGCGGTGACCGCTTGGATCAGCATGCGACCCATACGACCCCCTGCGCCAACGATTGCGATTCGGCTTCGATCCATTTGAATCGGACTCATTTAATCTCGCTTCCTAGATCATCCCAGAATGACTTGACCTTACCCAAAAATGAGGAGCGTTCCGGATAGATTTCATCACCAGCGGACTCCGCAAACTGGCGCAATAGCTCCTGTTGATGGTGGCTCATCTTCTTGGGGATCGCAATCTGTACCTTGACATAAAGATCGCCTTTCACCCCCTGATTGCGCACATCGGGTACGCCATGCCCACGCAGACGGAACACCTTCCCGCCTTCAGTTCCTGCTGGAATTTTGATGCGCACTCGGCCAGCAAGTGTGGGTGCCTCCACTTCAGATCCCATCGCCGCTTGTGGGAAGGTGACTGGCATGGTGCAGTGCAGATCCGCCCCCTCGCGGGTGAATATTTCGTGTGCTTTTAGGGTGACCACGATGTAAAGATCCCCAGCAGGCGCGCCATGCATGCCACCTTCGCCCTCGCTGGTGACACGAACTTGAGCCCCTTCGTAGACCCCGGCAGGGATTTTTACCTTGAGTTTTTTGTTGATCTTGCGCTGACCGCTACCACCGCAGGTGATGCAGGGCGACTCAATCCGTTTGCCCGATCCTTGGCAGCTGGGACAGGTGCGGCGCACGGCGAAGAAACCCTGATTCATCTGCACCTGGCCATGGCCACCGCAGGTTTTACATGGTACGGGGTTGGAGCCGGGGCGTGCGCCGCGACCGTTGCAGGTGTCGCACTGCACATGCTTGGGAATATCAAGCTCAACCTCGCGGCCGTTGGCCGCCTCTTCTAAGGTGAGTTGCAGGTTGTAGCGCAGGTCGGAGCCGCGTCCGCTCCCTTGGCTGCCGCCGAAGCCGAATACATCGCCGAATACATCGCCGAACAGGTCGCCGAAGTCGCGGAAGGCATGCGAATCCTGGAAGCCGCCCTTGCCCCACATGTCCTGCATCTGCTCATCGACTCCAGCATGGCCATATTGATTATACCGGGTGCGTTTGTCGCTATCCGAAAGGACTTCGTAGGCCTCGGTCACCTCTCGAAACATATCGGCGGCTTTGGGATCATCCGGGTTTTTGTCTGGATGATGCTTCATCGCTAATTTGCGATAGGCGCGTTTGATGGCGTTGGCATCGGCGTTCTTATCGAGGCCAAGCACATCATAATAATCCCTCTTACTCACGATAACTCCTTTTTTGTTTGTAACTACTCAGCTCACTCCCAGTTTTCCTGCTAGCGGCGTTGAAAAATGCTCATTTACAGTAGTAAACTCCGCTTTTTCGCCTTGCTATCAGAAAAGCCGGAAGTAATCTGAGCAGTTACAGCCATTTTTTGGTAGGGTGCTCAGTATTCAAAACAGGACAGGCGGCGGTGGGAATTCCCACCGCCGCCGGTCGCCATCATCAACCGCAAATCGCGGTTATTTTTTGTCGTCAACGACCTCGGCATCCACCACTTCCGCATCGGTAGCTTCGTTTGCCGCCGAGGCCGTTGCATCGGCCGGACCCTTTGTGGCAGCAGCCGCTCCGGCGGTATCGCCAGCCTGCTGCTCTTCCTGCATCTTCTTGTAGACCGCCTCACCCAGCTTTTGCGACTTGGTGGCCAGATCCTGTTCGGCGGCGGTAATGGCTTCAGTATCGCCACTCTCTACTACCTTTTTCAGGTTCTCCAGCGCATCCTCGATCTCCTTGCGGGTCTCTTCATCGACCGCCTCGCCATTCTCCTTGAGTGCCTTTTCGGTAGAGTAGATCAAGGCATCGGCACGGTTCTTTGCCTCTACCCGCTCTTTGAGCTGACGGTCTTCATCAGCATGCTCTTCGGCCTCACTCGTCATGCGTTTGATCTCCTCCTCAGAGAGGCCCGATCCAGACTCGATGCGGATAGAGGACTCCTTGCCGGTGCCTTTGTCTTTGGCATGGACATGGATGATTCCATTGGCATCGATGTCGAAGGTGACCTCGATCTGTGGCATGCCACGCGCTGCCGGGGCAATCCCCTCTAGGTTAAAGATGCCAAGCTCCTTGTTGGCAGCAAACGCCTCGCGCTCGCCTTGGGCGATTTTGATCGTCACTGCGCTTTGGTTATCGGCTGCCGTGGTGTAGGTCTGGCTTTTTTTGGTTGGGATGGTGGTATTTTTGTCGATGATGCGGTTGAACAGCCCCCCCTCAACCTCAATGCCGAGGCTTAGTGGCGTCACATCAAGCAGCAGCACATCCTTGACCTCACCGGTCAGTACGCCGCCCTGAATGGCTGCGCCAATTGCGACCACCTCATCGGGGTTGACACCTTTATGGGGTGGCTTGCCGAAGAACTCCTCAACCTTCTGTTGTACCAGCGGCATCCGAGTTTGGCCACCAACCAGTACCACCTCATTGATATCACTGGTAGAGACTCCGGCATCTTTGAGCGCCTGTTTGCAGGGCGCGATGGAGCGGGCGACGAGATCATCAACCAAACTCTCGAACTTGGCACGGCTTAGTTTGATCAGTAGGTGCTTGGGGCCGGTGTTATCGGCGGTAATGAACGGTAGGTTGATTTCAGTTTCCATGCTGCTGGAGAGCTCGATTTTCGCCTTCTCAGATGCCTCTTTGAGCCGTTGCAGCGCCAGCTTATCGGTCATGAGGTCGATGCCTTGCTCCTTCTTGAACTCTTCGGCGAGATATTTGAGCAGAACTTGATCAAAATCATCGCCACCGAGGAAGGTGTCGCCATTGGTTGCCTTGACCTCAAATACGCCATCGCCAATCTCCAAGATGGAGACATCAAAGGTGCCGCCACCAAGGTCATACACAGCGATTAACTTGTTTTGGTCGGTTTTATCGAGCCCATAGGCCAGCGATGCCGCGGTGGGCTCATTGACGATACGGAGCACATTAAGACCCGCGATCGCGCCCGCATCTTTGGTTGCCTGACGCTGGGAATCGTTGAAGTATGCGGGCACCGTAATGACCGCATCAGTTACCGTTTCACCAAGGTAGTCCTCGGCGGTTTTTTTCATTTTTTGCAATACGATAGCGCTAATTTCTTGCGGGCTCATTTTCTTACCGTGGTTCTCTACCCAGGCATCGCCGTTGTCGGCTGCTACCACTGGATAGGCGACCAAATCCCGATGATGCTTGGCTTCGGCGGAGTTGAACTTGCGGCCAATCAGCCGTTTGGCCGAGTAGAAGGTGCTTTCCGGATTGGTGACCATCTGCCGTTTGGCCGATGCGCCAGTCAGGCGCTCCTTGTCGGTGAATGCGACCACGGACGGGGTGGTGTTATCCCCTTCTGAGTTGGCGATCACCTTAGCCTTGTCGCCATCCATGATGGCGACACAGGAGTTGGTGGTTCCTAGATCAATGCCGATTACTTTTGCCATGTTGGTTTATCTCCTAGATTGATAAGTTGGTTTGGAATGGTTGTTGTCGCTAATTTGTGGGGGCGTGTCCGTCTATTTTCAACCGTTTCCAGAAGAAAGCAGCACCTTGGCGGCACGGATGAGGCGACCATGCAGGGTATAACCCGCTACATGTTGGGCAATAATGGTGTCTACTGGCTCCTCACTCGGCACCTTGGAGAGTGCCTCATGGCGGTGGGCATCAAACAGCTCGCCGATCGCATCAAAGCGCTCCAGCTCAAAGCGGTTCATCAAGGTTTTCCAGCTATCGAGCGTGAGTTGGATACCGTCCCGTAGCGCCTGCTCTTGCCCCGCTTCAACATCGAGTGCGCGTTCGAGATTGTCGACTACATCGAGCAGTGAGGTGGCAAACCGTTCCACTGCGAACTTGCGCGCATCTGCGATCTCTCTCGCACTGCGTTTGCGTAGGTTCTCCATCTCAGCATGGGCGCGCAGCAGCTTGTCTTGAAGCGTATCGATCTCCTCTTGTGCCTCTTGTGGCCATGCGGTAGCGGAGATCTCTTCGACAGGTGAATCGGTTCGATTGGGTTCGGCGGTGTCGGGCTCGGTTGCATTGGGTTCAGGGGGCTCGGTATTGCTGGTCGAGGTGTCTTTGGTTGAGGTCACTTCACTTTTCTCCGTGTTATTTCCCCTGTCGTATTGTTGTTGCGATGGGGTAAAATTTCGGTAACTATTCATCCCATCCCCCTCTCATATTCCCGCTATCTGCGATGGAAAATGCTCATTTACAGGTAGTAAACTGCGCTTTTCCGCCTTGTTATCGGAAAAATGAGGGGCGATTTGAACAGCTGCAGCTATTTTGGGTGGGGGCTGAATAGTTACAAATTCCGTTTCTATGCCTCGCTTTGTGGGGGTGAACCGATACAGATTCAACCCTTGGATTGGCGTCATGGGTTAGAATCGGCAGTATGCGCGCCTCGCTGTTGGCTGCCTTGCGGCGATGGCGTGAATCAGGCAAGCGGTGTGCACGCCCCCTTTGGCGGCTTTCACACCGACTTCGCTAAGCGAATTTAGCCTTGCCTGCGCCCGAATTGGGCGCGTATATTTAATGGGTCGCCCTATTAGCGCGATCCTCGTTATGGATAACCAATCAATGCAAACTTTTGAACAAATCGCGCTGTCAGCTCCGCTGCAGCGTGCAGTGGCCGATCAGGGCTACACCACGCCAACGCCGGTGCAGGCGCAGGCGATCCCTCTGGTGCTTGCCGGTCACGATGTGATGGCGGCTGCTCAGACAGGAACAGGGAAGACCGCTGCGTTCACCCTGCCAATGCTGCACCATATGATGCAGGAGCATGTGGAACGCTCGCATCCCCGTCGTGTCCGCGCCCTGGTGCTGACGCCGACTCGAGAATTGGCCGCCCAAGTTGAGGAGAGTGTGCGCACTTATGGCAAATACCTGCCGCTGACTTCGACGGTGATCTTTGGTGGTGTCGGACTGAACCCACAAATCACCAAGTTGAAACGCGGTGTAGATATTGTGATCGCCTGTCCCGGCCGCCTATTGGATCTGATTAATCGGGGGGCGATTGAGTTCTCCGGTTTGGAGTTTTTGGTGCTCGATGAGGCAGATCGTATGCTCGATATGGGCTTTATTCGCGATATCCGCAAAATTTTAACCCGGTTGCCGAAACAGCGTCAAAACCTGATGTTTTCAGCAACTTTTTCTAATGATATCAAGAAGCTTGCATCTGGAATCATGAATCAGCCCAAGCTGGTTGAGGTGGCGCGGAATCAGACTGTTGCCAAGATTGTGCAGCGGGTTTATCCGGTTGGAAAGTCGAACAAACGCGCCCTGTTATCCAAGCTAATTAAGGAGGGTGAGTGGCCGCAGGTGTTGGTGTTTATGCGCACCAAACATGGCGCTAATCGTCTCACCACGCAGTTGGATCATGATGGAATATCGGCCGTGGCTATTCATGGTAACAAGAGCCAAAATGCGCGCACCAAGGCGCTGGCTGATTTTAAGCAGGGTAAGGTGTCGGTGTTGGTGGCGACCGATATTGCCGCTCGCGGACTGGATATTGATCAGCTACCGCATGTGGTCAATTACGAACTGCCCAATGTGCCCGAGGATTATGTCCATCGCATTGGCAGAACCGGACGCGCAGGACGCGATGGGTTGGCGGTATCGTTGGTCTGCCATGAGGAGGAGCCGTTGCTGCGTGATATCGAAAAGCTGATACGAGAGCAGATTGCGCGCGTAACGGTGGAAGGGTTTGGCGACGCTGCCGCAGGTGGGGGTGTGCCGCGTGATCGGGAGCCGAATCACCCGCGGCCACAACGCAACCGCGGCCAACAACATCAGCGCCGCCGCCGACCCGCAGGACGATAAGAATACTAATTTAGTAACTACTCAGCTCACTCCCGGTTTTCCTGATAGCGGCGTTGAAAAATGTTCATTTACAGTAGTAAACTCCGCTTTTTCGCCTTGCTATCAGAAAAATCAGCAGCGATCTGAGCAGTTACAACACCCATGAATGGGGATTTTGTGATGGAATCGTGCGTTTTGCCAGCAACGCATGTCACACGGGTGTAATGAAGACGAAGTAGCATGTGCCGCATCCACATTAGGAAGCAGGTGCATTGCCGATGATCGCTGAAAAGAATGACGCCCCACAAGAGCCGTTCATGTTATTGAAATGGATTAGTGAAAGGACTGTGCATATTCCTGCCCATGACTTGGTCAAACTGATTGGTATTGAAATAGAAAAAATACCCCCATATTCGGATCGTTATCATCACCTAGAGGCAATGCTTGGCTGTAGAGTCTCTGTAGATAGGGTGAGTTGGCGCACTCCGCCATGGGCGCGATGATCACCTCTTGCGAAGCCATCAAATGTTGAAGGTTCGCTCTATTTTTCTTTCGGATATCCATTTGGGCACGCGGGCTTGTCAGGCTGACCGGTTGCTGGCCTTCCTCCGTGCGTACGAATCTGAGCATCTGTTTCTGCTCGGAGATATCGTCGATTTCTGGTCCATGAGCCGTTCGATTCAGTGGAGCCAGTCACAAAACACCATTATTCAGAAGCTGTTGCGACGCGCCCGCCATGGTGAGCGCATTGTATTCATCCCCGGCAACCATGATGAGGTGTTGCGCGACTACATCGGCACCGCATTCGGGGATATTGCGTTGCAGCGCGAGCATGTGCATACCATGGTCGATGGCAAGCGTTTTCTGCTGGTACATGGCGATGAATTCGATCAGGTCACTCGGTATCATCGTTCGGTAGCGGTTCTCGGCGATATGGCCTATACGATGCTGGTACGCATCAACATATTCCTCTCCTGGTTCCGGCGCGTTTTTCATATCTCCGGATACTGGTCACTGGCGGGTTATGCCAAACGGCGGATGAAAACAGCATTGCAATTCGTTTTTGATTTTGAAGGTGCGGTGATTCATGCTGCCAGAGAGCGCAATTTGGACGGCGTCATCTGTGGCCACATTCACTGGGCTGCCATTCGAGAGGTGGATGGGTTAACCTATGTCAACTGTGGTGATTGGGTGGATAGTTGTACCGCCATTGTGGAACACTTCGATGGCAGGCTGGAGCTGATTGAGTGGGGCAAGGCTGTCCAAGCATCTGATAGCAGTGCGATAATCAAGGAGGAAGTATGCGTGTCCTGATGATTTCTGATGTCTATTTTCCTCGGATCAATGGCGTTTCAACCGCTATTCATACCTACCACCGCACGCTGTTGGATGAAGGCGTTGAGGTCAGACTGATTGCTCCTGATTATGGCGATCACGGTGATGACGAGAGTTGGGTGGTGCGCATACCCGCCCGGGCGGTACCGAATGATCCGGAAGACCGAATTATGCGGTGGTCGGCATTGCTGGCAGCGGTAGAGACTGAAGCGCTAAATGCGGATGTGATTCACATTCAAACCCCATTTTTGGCGCATTACGCAGGGCTAAAGATTGCCCGTAAGTTGGGTGTGCCGAGGATTGCAACCTACCACACGCTGTTTGAAGAATACTTTCAACACTATGTGCCATTCCTGCCCGCATCATGGCTCAAGCGATTGGCTCGGTATATCTCCAGAAGGCAGTGCAATGCCATGACCCGCATCATTGTTCCTTCGCGGGCGATTGAGCAACGGCTGCGCGATTATGGTGTACGCCAATCGATGCAAATTCTTCCGACCGGTGTCTCGATGTCACAATTTAACGGTGGTGATGGCGCGCGCTTTCGTGCGCGGCATGACATTGCGCCGGAGCGGCCGGTGGCGCTGTTTGTCGGCCGCGTCGCGTTTGAGAAGAATATTACATTTTTGCTTGAAAGCGTCGACATTGTTCGCCATCAGCATCACAATATGTTGTTCATTATCACTGGGAATGGTCCTGCAATGAAACAGTTGCAACACGAAGTTATCCGGCGAAAAATGGACGATAATGTGATGTTTTTAGGCTATTTGGAACGGTTGCAGGAGCTGCCGGACTGTTATGGTGCAGCCAATGCGTTTATCTTTGCCTCCCGCACAGAGACCCAGGGGCTGGTACTGATTGAGGCGATGGCGATGGGGGTGCCGGTGGTCGCCCTGTCTAGCATGGGCACCGCCGATATTCTTGAAGCAGAGCGAGGCGCACTGGTGCCTGAAGATGATCCTAACGCATTCGCGGTATCGCTGGCTCTGCTGCTTGGTGATTCCGATCTGCAACATCGATTGTCGCAGCAGGGTCGGGAGTACGCCAAGCAATGGGATGAGCTGGTTCTGGCTCGCCGTTTGGCTGCCGTCTATCGCTAGTTTTTCGTCCCGAAAACTCACGCACCAACCTGGAGTTCTTCATGCATGAAAGCCCACATAAGGGTAAATCCGGCCTGCGGCGTATCTGGTACGCTTTTCAATACTCTTTGGCAGGGTTGCAGGCGGCATTTGTATGTGAACATGCCTTTCGGCAGGAAATCATGCTAGCCGCTCTGTTGCTGCCAGTGGCGATCTATGTTGATGTGAAGCCTAGTGAACGCGCCTTGCTGATCTTTTCTGTGTTGTTGGTGCTGATCGTAGAGCTGCTTAACTCTGCTGTAGAGGCGACAGTGGATCGTATCTCACTCGACAACCATCGGCTTGCCAAGCGCGCCAAGGATATTGGTAGTGCTGCAGTGTTGATTACATTGGTTAATCTAGTAGCAGTATGGGCATGCATTCTTTCGTTCAGAAGTAACTAGCCAGCTCACGCCCTATTTTCCGGATAGCGGCGTTGAAAAATATTCATCTGCAAGAGGATTACAGTAGTAAATTTAAGCTTTTCCGCCTCGCTATCAAAAAAATCAGCAGCAATCTGAGCAGTTACCACCATTTTTGGGTAGGGTGCTGAGTAGTTACGGCAAATTGATGAATATAAAAGCATATGGTAAATGGATCGTTCTTATTCAGCTTCTCTATCATACCATCACACTTCCGCCGACTCTTCTACCAGCTTCATAATCTCATGCAGCGACAGCTTGCCACCACTATCACTATATAGTGGACCCCAAATTTAGGACAGGTGGTTAAGATTGATTGATGGTAGTGTTTTTCCAAATTATAAGGAGAAAGCAATGGGACGAAAACATTATAGTAAGACGGTGAAAGCGCAGGTTGCGTTGGAGGCGATCAAGGGTCAAAAGACGGTGTCGGAGATCTCTTCGGAGTATAGCGTTCATGTTAGCCAGATAGGCACCTGGAAGCGGGAATTGATATTAAAGAAGAGGGTGGGTCAGTTCTTTGAGCAAAGGTGGGTCAATTTTGGTGAGCGCCCAAGTGAATCCGCGTTTTTTAAAACGGCCATAGAGATCCGCCAGTATTTTTGAGTGATTTTTGGCACTGTTGGAGTTGGCGTTGGTAAAGATTGGCCAGCCGCTGAACCTTTTGTGCAATCTTTTGCAACCACTTTTTTCGTCGGTATGTCCCTTGATTATAGCCAACCTGGCCTTCATGATACGCTAGATAAAGGTTGTAGGTGTCAGTTTTTGCGATGTTCGCAATGGCGTGGCTCTGGTCGCAGTACCAGCCAATAAAATCAACCGCATCATCGAAATCATCCCGGTCTGCGCCGCTGTTCCCCGTTGTTTGTTGATATCGTTCCCATGTCCCATCTAATGCTTGCGAGTAGCCGTAGGCGGAGGAGAGGTGTGCACCGGGGAATATCCAAAGAAATGTGGCTCTTGGCGGCTTTGCTGTAGCATTAAAATGGGATTCCTGATGCATGATCGCCAATGTTACGAAGGGGGGGATGCCCCATTTTTTATATGCATCATCCGCAGCGTTGTACCAATCGTGGTTTTGTTGGAATATATCGCAAATGTCATCTGTATTGTTCACCGGCGCATGCGCGCATCCTGATACCAATAGAATGACAATCATCCCAACCGCTGCAATTGAGCCACGCATTATTCTTCCTCCATCTTCTCATCATGTTACCACTGCAGCTACTCTTTGTCATCTAGCTCAATATTGCAACTTCCAGCTCCTGCGGCATGCCGTGACAAAATCACCCCTAATGATGGTTGTGTTTGTGATCTCTCAGGGCAACCTCACGGCTATGGGTGAAAATAGGTCTATGCCTCGATTAGTAACTACTCAGCTCACTCTCGGTTTTCCTGATAGCGGCGTTGAAAAATGCGCATTGACAGTAGTAAACTCCGCTTTTTCGCCTTGCTATCAGGAAAACCGGAAGCAATCTGAGCAGTTACATCCATTTTCGGGTAGGGTGCTGAGTAGGTACAAATATTCCGATATTGCGCTATACCATGCCAAAGAGAACGGACGCAACCGGGTGGAGATGCATGGTGAGCAAGATCCTGAAATCGAGCTGTTCTAACGGCTAGAACACGCCTGGAATCGGTGTGCTACATGCCGGGCAGTGGCCGTCGCTACTGATTAAATTGCTGCGGATGGTGTAAACATCACGCACAATTAGTGGGGTGGCACAGTGGTGGCAGATGGTGGTGCCTCCCTCGATATCACGCACATTGCCGGTGTAGACATAGCGCAATCCGTGGTTGATGGCGATGTTACGGGCGTTGCTCAGGGAGGCGGTCGGGGTGGCTGGAGTATCCTGCATGCGCCAATCGGGGTGAAATGCGGTGAGGTGTAGCGGGGTATCTGCACCTAGATGTTCAACAATCCAATCACACATTGCGGCGATTTCATCTGGATCGTCGTTGTGACCAGGGATCAGTAGGGTGGTCAGCTCTAGCCAGGTGTTGTGCTGCTCACGGATGCGAATCAAGGTGTCGAGTACCGGTTGCAGGTGACCCGCGCAGAGCTTGTGATAAAACCCCTCGCTAAACGCCTTGAGATCGACATTGGCCGCATCAATGTGGGAGAAGAGCAGATCGGCAGCTTCGGGATAGATGTAGCCGGCGGTAACTGCCACCGTGGCGATGCCTTGGGCGTGGCAGCCATCGGCGGTGTCGATTACGAATTCGAGGAAGGTGGTCGGATCGGTGTAGGTGAAGGCGACGCTGGCACAGCCATTGGCCTTGGCGGTGGTGGCGATCTGCTCCGGGCTGGCGGCACTGGAGAGGCGCTGAAAATCGCGTGTTTTGGAGATGTCCCAGTTTTGGCAGAACTTGCAGGCTAGGTTACAGCCGGTGGCGCCGAAGGAGAGCACCTTTGAGCCGGGCAGGAAGTGGTTGAGCGGTTTTTTCTCGATTGGATCGATGGCAAAGCCGGAGCTCAGGCCGTAGGTGGTGAGCTCCATGGCGCCATTCAGATGTTGGCGCACAAAGCAGAGCCCCCGTTGTCCCTCGTGGAGTTTGCAATCGCGCGGGCAGAGGTCGCACTGGATGCGGCCATCAGCGAGCGGGTGCCAGAAACGGGCGTGATGGTTCATTCGCTGAATTTCTCTACTTGGTAGATGGCGTAGTGCAGGGTGGTGTCGTCGGCATCTGGCGCCAGCCCTGCTTTCATTTTTAGTTGTTGCAGGAGGTGGTCGCCGTTGGGTAGTTGTTCCCATACCTGCGGCAGAAAGGTGGCGCGTCGGCCATCGTCTGCCGAGACAATGACCCCATCAATTTGAGGGCGCAGGGTGGTGAGAAGATCGGCGTGATTCATGGTTGCTAGTGGTGTCGGAGCGGTGAGCACCGAAACCTCGATGCGTAGTGCGCTCAGCTCTGAGGCCGTGAGTGCTGGGAAGCGAGGATCCTGAAACGCGGCCGCCTCCGCGTTGGCACGCACATCGTCGATTAGTGGACGCCATGCCTCTAATGATCCGATGCAGCCGCGCAGATTCCCCTGCTTGGTGAGGGTGACGAAGCTTGCCCCGGGTTGCTGCCAGCCGGGATCGGCCACCGGTTCGGTGCTGTTAAGGCCAAGATGTTGTGCAATGGCTGTGCGAGCGAGAGCGGGGAGTTGTTGACCTCCTACGCTCATGTCAGCACAAAGCTGGCGTAGCCGACCACGCTGTGGCGGTCGCCGCCGGTATCGCCCGAGTTGCAATAGCTGAGTAGTCGAATGGTGGTGGGTGTCGTGCTGGCCTCTTGTTGGCGCAGGATTTGCAGGGTGTTGATACCGGTGGCTCCGCAGGCTTGTGCATGGTCGATGGGGTGAGCGTGGCATATATCTGCGCAGGTGGCGGCATCCATGGTGGTCGCCTCTTGATCGGGGTGAAAATGGGAGAGATCGGAGCTGATGATGATCAGGGTGTCATTATCCTGCCAGAGCGGGCGCACCGCATCGGCCAACTGCTCGGGTGCAACCAGGCTGGCGGCGATGGGGATGAGGGTAAAATGATCCAGTACCAGTTGCAGGTAGGGGAGCAATACCTCGATCGCATGCTCCTCGCGGTGGGCGGCATCGTTTGCGACGATGGCGGGGTGGGTGGCCAGCTGTTCCAGCCCTGCGGCGTCAAGCATCACCTCGCCTAATGGTGTAGCAAAGGTGGTCACGGTGGGGATTGCAGCACCTGCTACCGCTACGCGATGGGTGGGGCAGATGATCGCTACCCGCGCATAGTGGTGGCCATGGAGCAGGCGAAATGCATGTGCGGCCACCGTGGCGCAATAGCTGTGGCCAGCGTGGGGAACGATCAGTGCGCGTGGCCGTTCACTTTGGTCTGGGTTGGGAGCGGACATAGGAGCCAAGATGGGGAGAAGCAGGGCACGAAGCGCAGCTGGGTCTGCCGAGTAGAACAGCCCCGCAACTGCGGCAGGCCGTGCCGCAGCGGACTCTTTCGATCGCTGCATCTTTATGAACTACTACAATGCGCCACGGTGAGGCGGTCTCTTCCGGCGGCAGGTAGTGGAGGTTCTTGTTGACGCCCTCATTGGCAGGGAAAGATATTCGGTGCGCACAGGATGTGTCGGATAGATAGGCTCGGTGGCGTAACTGCTCAGATCGCTTCCGGTTTTTCTGATAGCAAGGCGAAAAAGCGGAGTTTACTACTGTAAATGCGCATTTTTCAACGCCGCTATCGGGAAAACCGGGAGTGAGCTGAGTAGTTACCGGTGGTTAAAATTGATACTGGGCGATGAGATAGCCGAATTTCGCGGAGTCTGCCTTGCCAGCGTTGCGTTCGCTAACGGCGGCGCCAGGATTAAAGACGCCATACAGGCCGACCAGTTTCAACCCGTTGATGGCAGCAAGCTTGTAGACGACTTTGAGGTCAATCTCTGTCCCCGCCTTGGTTTTGGTGTAGGTGGATTTGCCAGCATAGAGCTTGCCGGCACCTACCACATTGAGCCAGTCACCTTGTGCTTTATCCAAGGATAGAAAGTGTACATTTCCGATCAAAGCTAACCCTTTGGCAGGCGAGGTCTTCAGCGATAGGCGAAGATCCTTCATGTTCGCCCATGAAAAACGGTCCATCTCACCATAGTGCATGTGGTTGGTGTGAAAAGGGAAGACAAAATCTTTATGTGGGCCGGTCTTTGGGTTGGCATCGCCGGGGCTGAAATCATACTCAACACCAAAACGGGTTTTCCATAATCCAAGGGTATACCCCACTTTTGCTGCATAGGCAGATGCCTGCTGTGATGTGCCAGTAGCCCATGTTCCGCGCTGAAATACGGTCTCTGCGGTGCCATCAAAGCCATTGAGTTTGCCAAATAAGCGTGTGCCAAAGGTGTTGATGTTTCGCCCTTTGCCAATAGAGGCATGTTGGTTGTGCTGCCAATTAATGATGTAGGCGTCGATACCGGATTTTGGCGCCACAGTGTAGGTGCCGTAAGCGCCGATCAGGCGACGATCCTCCCATGTTACCAGAGACTGTCCCTGCGGTGATGCGGTGCTAGGGGTCATTGCTACGATGTCTGCAGGGTGGACGGCGAACAGATCTAGTGAGATGGGGCCGGATTTGTACATTCCTTTGATGCCGTCAAAGGTGCGCGCGACATCCTTCCAGCCGAGGTGTCCCAGTAGGCGCTGGTCACCATAGACCAATTGCTGGCGACCAATTCTCAACCCAATATCACCGAGATTGTATTGCAGGTAGGCTTGGATAAGGTCGGCTTGTGAGAAGTTTTGATTTCCATTGGCTTGGGTATGGTTTTTGATCAGGATGGCTTGGGGTTGTAGCAACATGGTTAGCCCGTGGCCTAAATCACCCTTGGTTTTTATATATAGACGAGAATCAAATTCCCAGCTATTTTTGTTTACGGCTGAGTTGAAGTTGAAATTGTCGAATGATTGATAGCGTTCGCGAATATTGGCGGAGGTATCCCATGTGGCGGCGTTGGCTGAAATTGCGCCGCATAGTGCTAGGGCGAATCCTAGCGATGCTCGGTATTGAATTTGCATTGTATGCTCCTTTTTAAATATTGGCTTGTGGTAACTACTCAGCTCACTCCCAGTTTTCCCGATAGCGGCGTTGAAAAATGCGCATTTACAGTAGTAAACTCCGTTTTTTCGCCTTGCCATCAGAAAAACCGGAAGCAATCTGAGCCGTTACTTCCATTTTCATGTTTTTTTTGGTCGAAAGATCTGGCATTGACCGGGATCGGTTTCAAGGAAGGATCCTTGAATGAGGTCGATGCAGTAGGGTACCGCTGGAAATACTGCGTTGAGACAGTCATCAATGGCCGATGGTTTTCCCGGCAGGTTGATGATGAGTGATTTGCCACGGATGCCCGCAGTCTGACGCGAGAGGATGGCTGTGGGAACAAATTTAAGCGATTCTTGGCGCATCAACTCGCCAAAACCAGGCAAGATCTTGTCACACACCGCCTCGGTCGCCTCCGGGGTGACATCGCGTAGCGCCGGACCGGTGCCTCCCGTGGTGATAATCAAGCAGCAGGCTTCATCATCTGCCAGCTCTTTGAGTGTGGCTTCGATACGGTTTTGGCTATCGGGAATCACCCGTTGTACCGGCTCCCATTCGCTGATGATCACCCGTTTCATCCAAGCTAGCATGGCCGGGCCTCCCAAGTCCTCGTATTCGCCACGGCTGGCGCGATCCGATACCGTTACTAGACCGATTTTCGCCTTACTCACTTATGCCGCCAATTCCGCATGATCTTGAAACTCCATCCCTGATAGCAGTTGAACAGTAACGGGGTCTCCTGAAGAGAGGCCATCGGACGCTTCGGGTATTCGCATCAATCCTTGCGCGATCGCCATTGACATGACAATGCCGCTGCCTTGGGCACCGGTTGATGTGGCGAGGTATCCGGTCGCATCTCGCTTGAGCATCACCCGCACGAAATGGGTGCGCCCAACCCGGTCTTTTAGATCATGCGTTAATCGTGCAATGATGGTGCGGTGAAACCGTGCAGGGTGTCCCATCATGCTGCGCAGTGCCGGAGCAACAAACTGTTCAAAACAGACCATGCTCGCCACCGGATTCCCCGGTAGCCCGAATACGGCGTTGCCATGTTCGGTGGTGCCAAAAGCCAGTGGATGACCGGGGCGCATCGCCACCCGCCAAAAGTGCATGGTGATTCCCAGTGCATCAAGGGTTGGCCGGACAAAATCATGATGGCCAACTGAAACGCCACCGGAAGCCAGCAGCAGATCATATTTCACTCCTGCTGCCAGTTTGGCTCGCAGTTCAATAGGGTTGTCATGGGCAATGCCGAGCAGGGTTGCTTCGATACCTAGTGCTTTGCATTGGGCGTAGAGGGCGTGGGAGTTGGCATCGGGGATCTTGTTCTCATCGATCGGGTCATTGATCCCCTCCAGCTCATCACCGGTGGAGAGGATCGCTACCGTGGGTCGGGCAAATACAGCGAGCTCCCGTTTTTTTACCATCGATAGAATCGCCAGCACACCCGGCGTGATGGTGGTGCCCGCAGTTAAGACGACCTCACCATTGCGCAGGTTTTCACCTAAGGGACGGATGTTGGCGCCGCGCGCTGGCGGCACAGTGATGGAGATTTGCTCGCCATCGGCCTCGGTATCCTCAACCCGGATCACCGTATCGGCACCAGCAGGAATCGGCGCCCCAGTCATGATGCGAGCGCATTTTCCTTGCAGTACTCGGCGCTGGGGCATGGTTCCGGCACGGATATCATCAACCACCTGTAGCGATATGGATTGGCCATCAGCAGGAGCTAGGTCTTCAAAACGGATGGCATAGCCATCCATCGCCGAGAGATCGTAGGGTGGGTGGTTGCGGTTGGCATAGACATCTTCGGCCAGTGCGCGGCCAAGCGAATCGTGTAACGCGATGGACTCCTTCCCGCATGGTTGCACATGTTGCAGTACGGAGGCTTGCGCTTGTTCAACGGATAGGTATTGCATGGTTTTCCGTCTTGTTATCAGAAAAAATCTGAGCAGTTATAGCCATTTTGTGGTAGGGAGCCATATCAGTAGTTACGGTTTCTCCTTCGTAGTACGGCTTTTGCCGCATCAATATCCGCTTCACAATCCAAGTCCATGAAACTCAACAGTTCCGGATCGTATCGCTTCAGTTCAGCTTCGTCGACCAGCGTCGTCTGCATGCGCGCGATCATGCGTTGCAAGCTGCGATCACCCGAGATGATCTGCTTCCGCATTAGTGGCAGGCAGCTTTTGGCATAAAATGCAGCAAGCGGTTGTACCGTACCATCGACAATCGGCACCACCACCTGTTGTCCGGCACGCTTGCGCGCCATACAGTGAATGGGTTGAGGCGAGACAAAAGGCATGTCGCACGCCAGCGCAAATACCCACGGCGTCTCCACCTGTTCCAGAGCGGTGGCAATGCCGATCATCGGCCCGCGACCCTTGCCCACTTGATCGCTATTTTGGTCACACAGTTGCGGCAGCGTGATCTCTGCCCTCGGCGCGCGTACGCTAACCACGATTTGTGAAAACAGCGGCGCAATCACGGCGATCACATGGTCAATCAATGGTATGCCAGCCAGCGGTATCCTGGCCTTGTCCCTGCCCATGCGTGTGGACTCCCCCCCAGCCATAATGACTGCAGTGCAATTGGGAATCAGCATCCACGCCCCATCCATTCCCGCACGAAGTTGGCAATGGCCGTTACATCATCCAACGCAAATTGCGGTGGCTTGGGTGGCAACCCCTCAACATCGGTGACGATCGCTAGAAGCTCCGTTGGATCGCACCGTAATGTTGATGATCGTGCGGCGCGCAGTATCTCGATCTTGGCGCCGGGCAGTGAGGAGTAACCTTCAACCAATACCAGCTCGAAATTGGTGCCATAGAGGCTAGCCAGCAGGTTGGGGGTCGGCACCTGCGCATGGTCGGCCACCATCAACATCTGTTGTGGTCCGATCAGAAAGGAGGCACCGGCTCCAGCTTGTTTATGACGCCAGCTATCCTTGCCTGGCTGATCGAGCTCGGGCTGGTGGTGGCTATGCTTGATGGTGGCGATGCGCAGCCCTTGATCGCTCAGGCGACGAATCAGCCGCTCCATCAGGGTGGTTTTGCCAGAGTTGGAACGGCCAACGATGGAGAGTATTGGTGGTGTCATGGGTGCTGAGATTCCCAGATTTTGCCGTCGGGGGTGGTCTCTCGCTTCCAGATTGGCACGCGCTGTTTTAGGGTATCGATGATCCAGCGGCAGGCATCGAATGCTGACGCGCGGTGTTCGGCTCCGACCACAATCAGCACAATCTGTTCTCCGGCATTCACGGTGGTGATGCGGTGAATAATCCGTACCTCGATAATGTCGAATGTTTCTAATGCCTCTGCGCGAAGCCCTTCCATCGCAGTTTCGGCCATACTGGCATACTGTTCAAAGGCAATCGCCGACACATCGCGTCCCTCGGAAAAGTCACGGGCACAGCCAAGAAAGGTGACAATGCCACCAATACGCCGAGAAACCGCACGCAGTGCATCGACCTCTTCCTCAATCGAAAAGTCCTCCTCTTGCGTGCGAACCGTCGCCCCACCCATGGTGATATCAGCCTCCTGAGAATGGTGGCATCATCGCCACCTCATCATTGGCATGCAGCAGTCGGTCCAAATCGTTGGTCTGTTCCTGGTTTACCGCCAGCAGAAAAGAGTGCCACTGTGCACCCCCGAGTTGGCTGACGAGTTGCCGCAGCGTTAGTTCAGCTTCTGCAGCAACTGTTAATTTTCGCTGACCGCGCTTGAGTGCCAAACTACCGAAAAACAACACGGTAATTTCACCGGTTGGCGCGGAATTTGCCGTCAGGTCAGGCATGGTTATCTCGTCTCCACACGCCAGATTTACCGCCGGATTTTTCGTCCAGACGGATGTTGCTCAGCACCATGGCGCGATCCACCGCCTTGCACATATCATAGATTGTCAGCAGTGCTGTGGCTACTGCGGTTAGTGCCTCCATTTCCACGCCAGTGTTGCCATTGCACTTGACGGAAACCGCCACATGAATCCCCGTCTTCTGCTCCAGATCGGAGAATGCCACATCGACCCCCGACAGCATCAGCGGATGACACATCGGGATCAGTTCAGGGGTCTTTTTCGCCCCCATGATTGCAGCCACATCGGCTACTCCCAGCACATCACCTTTGTACAATGACTGCTGTTGAATGCGCTTCAGGGTCTCCGGCTGCATCTGGATATCACCACTGGCGCGGGCGATGCGCGTGGTCACATCCTTGTGCGACACATCCACCATCTGTGCCCGTCCGGCTGTATTAAAATGGGTTAAAGCCTTCTCAGTCTCCATCAGCTTATACTTGATATAGATGGTAACTGCTTAGATCGCTTCCGGTTTTTCTGATGGCAAGGAGAAAAAGCGGAGTTTACTACTGTAAATGCGCATTTTTCAACGCCGCTATTGGGAAAGTCAGAAGTGATCTGGGCAATTACATTAGGTGATCCCATCAATAGGCTATCCGCAGTTCTCTGTCTGTTTGTTGAACCATTGCATCTATTTTCCCCTCTTGTTTCACCCGCCCATCATCGAGACGGATCAGTCGATGCCCCATCAGGTGGGCTTCGGTTTGGTCGTGGGTGACCATCACCACCGGAATCGCCCACTCTTGCTGTAGCCGCTGTACCAGCTTTCGTAGCTGGATCCGCATGCTACCATCGACGGCGGAAAATGGTTCATCAAGCAGCAATAGACTGGGTTTGGTGACCAGTGCCCGCACCAATGCCACCCTTTGTGCCTCGCCACCAGAGAGCTGGGAGACGGTTTTGCCCAATAGCCCGGTGGCACCACACTGTTCGGTCATGGCATCAATCCACGGTTGTTGACCCTTTTGCGCCTGTTTAGTGATGGCAAAGAGCATGTTTTCTCGCACATTCAGCCAAGGAAAAAGCGCCGGATACTGAGGCACATAGCCGATATTGCGCTGCTCGGGACGCAGGTTGATGGTGTCATCAAAAAGGGTGCGTCCAGCCACCACAATGCGTCCGGCGTCCGGCTGTTCCAGTCCGGCCAACAGCCGCAGTATGGTCGATTTCCCGCAGCCGCTGGCACCGAACAGCACGATGATCTCTTGACCCGCACACCAACTGATATCGAGTGAAAACGCGCCAAGCTGTTTTCTGACATTGCTGATGATCATCGCATCAACAACCGACTGGCGCGTTGGTTGAAGTGGTAGATCAACGACAGGAAAATGAATGAGAAGGCCAGCATGATCAGTGCCATGGTGTTGGCCTGTGCGTACTCTAGGTTTTCAACATGCTGATAAATGGCGATGCTGGCGACATCGGTTTTCCCTGGAATGCCGCCGCCAACCATCAGTACCACCCCGAATTCGCCAACGGTATGGGCAAAGGAGAGCATGGCGCCGGTAATGACTCCCACCCGGGCAGCGGGTAGTAGTATGCGGATAAAGCTCTGCCAGCCGTTGCAACCCAATGTTCTCGCTACATCAATGAATCGTCGATCAACCGCTGCAAAGGCGTTTTGCATCGGCTGCACGGCAAAGGGAAGGCTGTAGAGAATGGAGGCCAGCACCATGCCTTGGAATGAAAATACCAGCGTGGTGCCAAATAGATTCTGGTACCACTCGCCCAGTATGGATTGGCGGCCGCAGGCGACCAGCACAAAGTAGCCCAGCACCGTCGGTGGCAACACCAGCGGTAAGGCAAACACCGCCTCCAATAGTCCGCGCCAACGCGAGCGGGTAAATGCTAGGTGGTAGGCAATCGGGGTGGCAATCAGCAGTAGCATCAGCATGGTCACCGTAGCCAGTTCAAAGGAGAGCCACAGCGGTTGCCAGTTCATTGCGGCACCCCATAACCATATTTTTGTAACACCGGGACGACGGCAGACGAGCGCAGGTAGTCGGCTAAGGCAACGGCTGCAATTCCCGCACCGCGCAACACCACCGCCTGCTGAATGATCGGGCGGTAGCGCCCCGCGCCAACTCGGTAGATGTGACCCTTGGCACCCACGATGCTGGAGGCGGGCAAGATGGCAATATCTGCATTGCCTGAATGGGCAAACAGCATCGCCTGTGCCACACTCTCGCCATAGATGAGTTTGGCGGTGATGCGGTCGAGCTGTTTTTGTTTGAATACTGATGTGATGGCCTGCATCGCGGCAGCACCGTATGGCGCGGTCTTGGGGTTGGCGATGGCGATGATGCGCACCGTTGGCGCAAGCAGGATCGCCATTCCCTGCCTTTTCAGATTCAGGTTTTGACGCGCACTCCACAGTACCAGCGAGCCGGTGGCATAGGTGAAACGGCTGCCGGGTCGAATCTGCCCCTCCGTCTCTAGCCGCTTGGGGCGAGCGACATCTGCGGCCACGAACAGATCAAACGGTGCTCCTTGAACGATCTGGGTGTAAAGCCTGCCGGTAGAGCCAGAGACCAGCCGCACCGAATGGTGGTGAGTTCGGCTGAAATTGGCCGCAATCTCCTGCATCGGACGGTAGAAGTTGGCCGCTACTGCAACGGTGATCGCTGCGGCAGTCGCCGCCGATGGAAATGCGGAGAGCACTAGCGCAAGACCGCCCCCAAACCGCAACAGAAGCGAGCGTCTCACTTGATAAAGGAGACCTCTGTAGCCTTGATCAATGCTGTGACACGATCGCCAATCGCAAGTTCCATATTTTCCACGCTGGTGGTGGTGATGACACCGGCAATCTGGTTCTCCCCTACTTGAATGGTCACCTCACTCACTACGCCCCCCAGTTTGATCTCAACAATCTCGCCAAACAGCTTGTTACGACCCGATATTTGCATTTTTTATCCTCCTATCTGAATCATGGAACGCTGATCTTTTCCTTGCGTGAAGCTATAGATCCCGATCTCCGGCTTGGTCATCGCCGCGCGCAACAGCAAGGCGCGAATCCCAGCATCATCGGCACCCTGGCGCATCATGTCGCGTAGATTAAGCTCAGTGTTGGCAGGAAGGCAAGACCGCAGATGGCCATCTGCGGTCAGTCGCAGACGATTACAGCCCGAACAAAAATGCTCTGACATTGGCATGATAAATCCTACCTTACCTGTGCCTTGTTTGTGTGGCAGATAGCGTGCCGCCGTATTGCCGGTCACTAGTGGTGCATCCACGGCCACGCGTGCCTGGAGATCATTGCGTGCCAACACCTCATCGATGGCGACATAGTGGCGCTTCCAGTCAAGTCCCTGCTTCATTGGCATGAGCTCGATAAAGCGAATCGTTAAGTCGTGTAGTTGTGCAAAGTCGATCAACCGCGCCACCTCGGACTCCTCGCCCCCAACATTTACGCCTCGCATCAATACGGTGTTGAGCTTGATCGGTGATAGGCCAGCTTGTTGTGCCGCAGCGATGCCATCTAGCACCGGCGCTAAGTCGCCCCCCGTCAGGGCACGGAATCGCGCCGGATTCAGCGTGTCGAGACTGATGTTGATGCGATGCAGCCCTGCATCAGCCAATGGCTGCGCGGCTTGGGCGAGCAGACTGGCATTGCTGGTCATGGCGAGGTCATCAATGCCCGAAATGGCAGCGATCTTGGCAATTAGTGTGGTCAGATTGCGTCGCACTAGCGGTTCACCACCGGTAATGCGCACCTTTCGCACCCCAAGACCTGCAGCCACACGCACAATGCGCGTAATCTCATCAAAGGTGAGGATGTGTGAGCGTGCCTCGGCCTGATAATTCTCACTCGCAGGCCGGCAATAGCTACAGTGCAGGTTGCAGCGATCCGTCACCGAGATGCGGAGATAGGTGAGCTGACGGCCAAAACTGTCGGTTAAGTTTTCGGCATGCGGTGGTGACGGATAAAAGGTGAGCGGTGAGCTAGGCATGGGTGGGTAGCGTTGGTTCAGGCTTTAGCCAATAATCCATGATTTTGCTTGCTCCAGTTCTTAGATATGAGGTAACGACTCAGCACTTCTTGAAAACATCATCCACCCAGAGCTTTGCAAGATGTAACTGCTCAGATTACTTCCGGTTTTTCTGATAGCAAGGCGAAAAAGCGGAGTTTACTACTGTCAATGCGCATTTTTCAACGCCGCTATCAGGAAAACCGGAAGTGAGCTGAGTAGTTACTGCAAGAGACCCAAAGGTAGCAGTTTATATTGCCTATGTCTATACTACCGCCCATTGGATGGGCGCCGTATGGCAATGCTTTGTCTGGGGCGCGAGTTCGATCAATTCTTGTGCAACTCAAGGAGTACGCAATGCATCACTTTTATCGCTATCGTTTCCGGCTGGTAATAATACTGTTATTGGCCGCGTTCATCACACCGCCGGTATTTGCTGGGCCAGCGCATAGCAATGCTGATGCTGGCAAGAAGATCTTTGGGTCGAACTGTTTAGGCTGTCATCAAGCGGCGGCAAATGGCGGCGCTGGCATTGCGCCAGTGCTGACCAACCCTGAGCTTCTCCGCATCGCCTCGGACAGGTTCCTGTTCACCACCATCAAGCATGGTCGCAGCGCAGTCGGCATGCCGGCTTGGGCGTGGTTAGGCGATGACAAGATTCGACAGGTTATTCATTACCTGCGCACCCAATCGACCCTGCCAAGTCTGGCCGCTAAGCTAAACGCACAATCCGCAGCTAAGGGTGATGCCAAGCGGGGGGCGATGCTGTTCTCCTCGATCTGCGCTACCTGCCACGGTGTGGGCGGGCGTGGTTATGAAGAGGGTCACACGGGAGCAGCCATTGGTGACAGCGATTTTCTTCGTGTCGCCTCCGATGGCTTTATGCGGTATGTGATTAAGCATGGTCGAAGTGGCACCGCGATGCGCGGCTTTTCTGGTGCGGAGGCGATGGCAGCACTAAGCGATCGGGAGATTGATGATGTGATCGTCTATCTGCGCACCATTCCCATTACCCCCCAAGGAGATGCATCATGAAACGAATCAAGGTCAATCGTCGCGACTTCCTCAAAGGGAGCGCCTTCATCACGGCAACGGCTGCTGGCGCATCCCTGTTTACAGCAGGGAATCCCGAGCTGGAGGCAGCCCCCTCGGTTACACCATCTGCAAATCGCAAAGAGGTGCAGGCCGCCTGTCCCTACTGCGGTGTTGGTTGTGGTACGCTGATCCAGGTGGAGAACGGAAGAATCGTTGCCATGCGCCCCGATCCTGACCATCCGACCAACAAAGGGTTACAGTGCATCAAGGGGCTAACTGCGGCCGAGCCGATCTATGTTGATCGTCTGGAGGGGGACTCCTTCGTGCGTAAGGATGTGTGGGCGGAGTGGATCAAGCCCGGGCATGGTGACTTGGAGTATGTCTCCAAAACCAAGGGATCCTTTGATGATGAACACTTCGCGCGCGTGCCCTATGCCAAGGCCTCTGAGATGGTGGCGCATAAGATTGCCCATCTGGTCAAGACCCATGGTGGCAACTCGATTGGCCTCTACGGCTCCGGTCAGCTCACCCTGGAGGGGCAGTACCTGGAGAATCTGTTCATGAAAGGGATCATGGGCTCGAATACCATCGAGGCCAATGCTCGCATGTGCATGACCTCAGCAGTAACTGGCTATTTCAAGACGCTGGGCTCCGATACACCACCGATGTCCTACGATGATATCGAGCTGGCTGATATGGTGATGCATTTTGGTCATAATGCCCGTGAGTCGCATCCAATCATTTTCTGGCGTATTGCCGATCACAAAAAGAGGGCGGGTATCTCCACTGTGGTGGTTGAACCACGGAATACAGGAACGGCTAAGGGGTATGCCGATATCAATGCGGATAACAGTGTGCATGTGCCGATTCTCAATGGTGATATTAGTTTCCTCAATGCGATGGCGCATGTGTTGCTCAAAGAGCACGAGGATGTGATCGACTGGGAATTTATGAAGGCGCATGCCACGGGTTGGAAGGAGTACACCGATGGGGTGTTGAAGGATTACAGCCCTGAGCAGGTACAGGATCGCATGGGCAGCCCTGAGGTCACTCCGGCGATGATTCGCAAGGTCTCGGCGATGTTTGCCGATGCTACTCGCAAGCGGCTCAAGCGCGGCAAGGATGGCCATGGTGGTGTGCTGATGATGTGGGGTATCGGCTATAACCAGCATATTCACGGCCAGCACAATGTGATCTCACTCATTAATCTGATGAGCATGACCGGTAACATCGCCAAGCCTGGCTGCGGGCCGTTCTCGATGACCGGCCAGCCCAACGCCATGGGCGAACGCTTTACCGGTGGACTCACCGGTCGGCTGCCATTCAATCAGGGATTGGGCAACGCCCCGCATCGCGCCAAGATGGCCAAGGCTTGGGGTGTTCCCGAGCAGAATTTGATCAACGCCATGCATTCGGACAACTCCGGCATGACGGTCGGGATGCTGGAACGCGCATTGAAAGGCGATCTCAAAGCGATGTTTTTGGTCTACGCCAGCCATATTGATCTGCCAGATCAGAATAACCTGGTGCGACCTGCGATTAGCAAAACCTTCACGGTGGTGCAGGAGATCTACCGCCACGCGCCGAACAATCTCTATGCTGATGTCATCTTTCCGGCAGCAACTTGGGGAGAGGTGCAGGGGGTCTATATTCAGTCCGAACGCCGACTCTATGTGATTGATAAAGCAGCCCAGGGGCCGAAGGAATGCCGCGCTGATCTCGATATGGTGATTGATAAGGGTAGAGAGATCGGCCTCCTGTTGGGGCTGGATGTAGAGAAGATCTTCCCTTGGCCAAAACTTGAAGATGGCTCCTACGATGCGGAGGCAATCTTTCGCGACATCATCGCGGCCTCTGCTGGAACCGATGTCGATTTGAGCGGCATGTTGGAGGTGGAGAAGCGCGATGGCATCAGCCCCTATCAGCAGCTGCGTGAGCTGCGTGGTGTGCAGTGGCCAGCACCAACCTATGCTATTGCTAAACAGGGCGGCACGCCACGGCGCTTCATGGGTCAGGAGAAGGGGTGGACGAATAAACCCTATGGCGACTTCCGTACCAACGATGGCAACATCCACATGAAGCTTTGTCTTCAGGATTACAGCCAACGCAAAGCGGTCACCGATGAGCTGATGAAGTTCGGTGCTGAGGATGGGTATTACACGATTGACCACAAGGATGTGCTGGTCAAGGCGCGTGATATGGCGCTGACCCCCGATCTCCCCGATGAGGAGCATCGTGATAAGCCGTGGAACAAGATACCGAAAGATAAGTATCCCTATTGGCTTGGACTTGGCGTGGTTTATGAGCACTTTCACTCTGCCAAGAGCATCCGGTCGCCAGTGCTGAGGCGTTTGGTGCCAGAAATGTATATCGAAATGCACGCCGATGATGCCACCACGCTTGGGATTAAGGATGGTGAAGAGGTGCGTGTCATCTCTCGTCGCGGCTCCTATGAGGCGCGGGTACAGGTTGGGGGTGCCAATAGTCTAGTCAAACCTGCCCGCAACAGCGTGCCGCGTGGCTATCTGTTTAGTCCGTGGAATCTCTCGGTGGCTGACAGTGCGGATCCACGCAAAAATAAGTGGTTGGTCAATGCGGTGTCTAGTCGCGCCTACGATCCGGTATCAGGACAGGTTGATTTTAAAAAATTAGCCGTGCGCATCGAAAAGATTTGATGTGGCAGGGTGTTGGTTGGAGGTGCGGGTTTGTAAGGCAAGTGAAAATAGCATTTTCGCTTGACGCCGAAGCCAGCCATTAGCGCGCCCGCAGAGGAGCAGGTCACAACTCCACCAATGGTGCGGCGCAGAAGGTTTGTACTGGCGGCGTTGGCAGGGGTTGTGGGTTGTCTGGCAGCACTGAAAATCATGCCTGGAACGGCATGGGCTGCAGGCCGAGTGCATCGCTATCGCATGCGTTTTTTGCGGCCACCGGGAGCCTTGGCTGAGGAGGACTTTCTTGGTCGCTGCATTCGTTGCGGCCAGTGTGCCGAGGCCTGTCCCAATAACTGTATTCAGTACTTTGGCCTGGAGGGTGGTGTTGCGGCCATGGGTACGCCGTTTATTATTCCGCGCCAGCAAGCCTGTATTTTGTGTATGAAGTGTGGGGATATCTGTCCCACTGGCGCGCTGGCCTCGATTCCACGCACCGTGGCGACTATTATCGATAAGGTGCAGATGGGTAAGGCGCGGGTGGATAAGCATCTCTGCCTCTCCTATCAAGGCAAGACCTGCGGAGTCTGTTATCGGGCTTGTCCGCTACCCGACATCTCTCTGCGTGTCGGCTACTTAGAGCAGCCCCATGTGTTAAAAGACTGCGTCGGTTGCGGCCTGTGTGAACGCGCCTGCATCCAGATGCCACAGGCGATTCGTATTATTCCACACCTTGGGGAGCGTTCGGTCTGAGCACGGAGCGACTGTATCGATGGATGCAGCGTAAAAGATGACTAGCCACCGTCCCAAAACAGAAACGCATCCGTTATCGCTGTGGCGTCACCTGAACAAGCTGCGTTGGCTGACGCTTGCTACGGTATTTATTATGCTGCTGTGCATTCCGGCCATTAGCCTCTATCAAACCTATGTCGCGGCCCATGGCTATGCTCTTCTTAGCTCCTCACAAAAAATATTTTATGATGGAATGGAGTTGCTCACGGCTCCTTTTACCGATGATCCCACCAAGGATTTGGCTGTCATCAAGGGCAACACCTGGTCAGGCACCTTTTTTGGTCTGCAGCTTAGTGATCCATTGGCGGTTGTTGGTCAGATCGCTGCGTCGTTGCAGGTGTACTGGCCGTTTGCCATCACGGCACTGATTCCCATCGTCTTGACTATGATCTTTGGTCGTTTTTTTTGCGGCTGGTTGTGTCCAGCCACCTTTATTTATGAACTTAACACCAATCTCGCGGCATGGCTGCATCACCTTGGACTGCGTAGTGGTCAACATCTGTTTGATCGTCGGCTGAAGTATCTGGTGTTGGTGGTTGGGCTGTTGATCTCGGCGCTCACTGGGGCGGTACTGGTGGCGACGGTTTATCCACCAGCGATCATTGGCCGGGAGCTCTACTACGCCATCGCCCTCGGTGGTTTCGGTAGTGGCATGGTCTTTTTCATGCTTACCCTGCTGTTCGATATTCTGGTGGCGCGGCGTGGCTTTTGTCGTTACCTCTGCCCGGGCGGGGCGCTCTATGCGTTACTGGGACGCTACCGCCTATTTCGTATCCAGCGTCGGGTGCAGCACTGTAACGACTGCGCCAAGTGCAATGCGATCTGTGAGTTCGGCCTCAATCCGATGGGTGATGATTTTGGTCAGGAGTGCAATAACTGTACGGCCTGCATTGCTATCTGCCCTACCGATGCACTGGCATTTGTCGTGCGTATCCGAGATCAGCCGGAGCAGGGGGAGGGTCATCTTGGTGCCAGGTATCGCAAGACCCATGGTGCGACTGAGCAGCAACCCGTAGTGCTGCGATGAATCGGAGATCTTTTGTAACTACTCAGCTCACTCCCGGTTTTCCCGATAGCGGCGTTGAAAAATGCTCATTTACAGTAGTAAACTCCGCTTTTTCGCCTTGCTATCAGAAAAACCGGAAGCAATCTGAGCAGCTACGGGGTGTTTTCAAGTGGTGCTGAGTAGTTACGGTATTTTTTCATTTTAAAGAGAAATCCTCTGTGATAATAGCATCTTGCAAAACTCATGAACGGCGATTGGTAACCCCACTCTGGCGCATTTTCAGGCTGGAATTTCGGTGCATGGAACCACCATGCCCCCCATCCCATCCTAAAAATGCACTCGAAGTGGGATTGCCACGCATCTACCCAGAGTTTTGCAAGCGGCTCATAAGGCTCCTGCTCGGCGTGCTGGCTCTGCTGCTGCCATGTGTGCTAGCGGTGCCGCCTGCGTTGGCGCATCATGTGATGGGCAGACCCTCCTACAAACTGAATGAGGATTCCAACACCCCGCCCAGCATGCAGGTGGAGACCCAGATCGGGAACTATTCCGTCACCTATATGGTTTTCCCCGCGTTTCCCCGTCCCAATGCGTTCGGCCGCATCAACCTCTACGCCGTGCGGATCGATAATGGCAAGCCATTTCAAGGGAAGGTGCGGTTTTTGGTGCGCGATGATAGCTGGTTCAGATCCTCGGAGGAGGTGATTGGTGAGCAGCCGGTGGATGACAATGTGTTTCGTCAAGGCTTCATTTTTCGTCACGCTGGGGATTATATTATCACGGCCAGCTTCGAAGCCGATGGCCAGCCCTACACCATTGACTTTCCATTGCGCATCGGCCAACCCTCGCGCATTGGTATCATCGGCATTGTGGTTGGTTTTATCATCGTGCTGCTACTGGTGGTGAATATTACCCAGCGTCGACGGTTGCTCAATGCCAAGGTGCGCGAAGCACAGATCAAGCGCCACGAATGATCCATCCTCTTCCATCCTCGTGGTGTCTTTTGATACTGGTCAGTGTCGCGATGGTTGCCGGTTGGGCATTGCTATCGCCACCTCCTGTGCAACAGCATGGTGAAATAAGCAAGCCCTTGATTTTAAACTGGATAGGTAGTTATTTTCGTATGCGTTGGCCTCTTTTGGTGCTTAAATTGGTGATGGTTGGGCTATTCCTTCTGGTGATCTTCAGTGGCCTTTATGGTACGCCGATTCCGCAACGCAATCTTGCCACTGAGCTGACCTGGAATATCTGGTGGGCGGGTCTGATTGTCTCGGTCTTTTTTCTTGGTTCTGCGTGGTGTGCGGTCTGTCCGTGGCAGACCATTGCCAGTTGGTTGCTGCGGCTGAGCGCGATGGGCAGTGGCAAGGGGGGCAGCGGCAGTCTGAATCTGCCGGTGCCAGCTTTGTTGCGTGGTGTATGGCCAGCGCTGCTATTGCTGGTTGTGTTAACCTGGTTGGAGTTGGGTTATGGCATCACGGCCAATCCGTATGTGACCGCGCTGTTGGCGATGTTGATGCTGATGATGACAACAGCTTCGCATGCGCTGTTTGAACGCAAGGCTTTTTGCCGCCACTTCTGTCCGGTCGGGCGTACCATTGGGGTTTATGCCCAGTTGGCACCGGTGGCGTTGCGCCATATCGACGCTGAGGTGTGCAACCACTGCACCACCCTGGAGTGCTACCATGGGAGTAGCGAGGTGGAGCCTTGCCCCACCGGCTTGGTGATGAAAAACCTGCAAGAAAACACCTACTGCATCTCTTGTGGCAACTGCGTGCGCAGCTGTCCGGAATCAAACATCGCTTGGCAACTGCGCCCGATGAGCCAGGAGGCGTGTCGGAATGCGCGTCCGCGCCTAGATGAAGCGTGGTTTATGTTGGTTTTGCTGGCATTAGCTGCCCTGCACGGGATGACAATGTTGCCGATTTGGGAGACATGGGTGCGGCAACTCGGAGGTTGGCTGGGAGGTGGCAGCCAGTTGCTATGGGGGTTTAGTGCGGGACTGTTTTTTACTGTGCTTTTTACGGTGATTATTTACGCAGGGTTGGTCGCATTTACCGCTGCTCTGAACCGAGGCGGAGTTGGCTTTGGCCGCCTGTTTGTGGGAATGGCCTTCATTACCCTGCCGCTAGCGTTTACCTACCATATTGCGCATAATTTAAGTCATTTGTTCCGTGAAAATAATATCCACCAATGGCTCTTGCACCCGTTCGGCCTTGAGCATGGTAACCCGCTAGCTGTTCGTCACATGGCCATGGTCAGTGCCGATACAAATACAGTGTTGTTTGCTCTTCAGGCGGGTTTGATTGTTGTTGGTTTTTGGCTATCAATGATGATTCTTCGCTATCGTGGTGAAAAATTGCGGATAGATCGCGGATGGAGGCTGGCTCCGCTATGCCTGTTTGCACTGCTGGTCACCTCCTTGCATGTTTGGTTACTGTCACAGCCGATGATGATGCGGTTTTAAGGGTGGATCGGCGCAATTTTTTCAAGCATGGTGCAGCATCTGTTGCCCGGGTGGTGAAGGAGCGTCTGCAGGCGAGCTGCAATGCGCGGGCGCAGCGCTGGATTCGTCCGCCCCATGCGCTTCCTGAAGTGGATTTTCTACTTGCGTGCACCCGGTGTGATGCTTGTGTGGAGGCGTGTCCGCATGGGGTGGTGTTTCTATTGCCATTAAGCTGTGGGGTGCAAGTGGCAGGGACGCCAGCGCTTGATTTGGCCCATAAGGGGTGTCACCTCTGTGATGACTGGCCCTGTGTTGCCGCTTGCCAAAGTAAGGCGTTACAGCTTCCCGATGCGGAGCTACCCGCCACCTTGCCAATTCTTGCTAGGGTCAGCATTGATCCCGAGCTCTGCTTGCCCTATCAAGGGCCAGAATGTGGCGTCTGCCAAGGGGTATGCCCGCAGCCGGCGGCGTTGCTGTGGGATGGCGCTAAGCCTTATATCGATTCGGAAAAGTGCGTCGGCTGTGCGCTCTGCCGGGAGGCATGTTTTCTCGAAGAAAAAGCGATTCGCATCCTCTCAACCCATGCGCAAGCTACGCCTAACCCTTAGCGCAATGGGTCTACTCGACCTTATTGAAAACATCCCGTAACTGCTCAGATTGCTTCCGGTTTTTCTGATGGCAAGGCGAAAAAGCGGAGTTTACTACTGTAAATGAGCAGTAACTACTCAGGTCATCCCCCCTGATTTGCCCGATTTCTGCGTCAAAAACACTCAAGTGCAGGAGCACACTACGTTTTTTCTTGAACTCGAATAAATCAGGGGCGACCTAAGTAGTTACTTAAAAGAGTATACTGTCCCCGGTTTCCCAATGGATCTAGTACAGATTGAAGAGATACTGAAACGCGAATGTGAATAAGTATAGTGGATAAGTAATGGTAATATAGATGTGTTAAACACCATGCAGGAGATTGCCACTTTTGCCGGATTACACCACTCTACAGTGAGTCGATTGATAAAAACGGAAGATGAAAATCCGCGAAACAAGCCCTGACCCCTACCTCTTGGTAAACTCCGCTTTTTCGCCTTGCCATTTCTTGTTCCCATGCTCCAGCGTGGGAATACATACGGGGGTTAAGGCAGCATGATGAGTATGCTATGCATTCCCACGCAGGAGCGTGGGAACGAGAAGCGATCTGAGCAGTTACGGGATGTTT
>JAUZRF010000129.1 GCA_030950645.1 Mariprofundales bacterium | reverse complement strand
GATCAAATTGTTTTTTAACTTTTTCTCTCGCTAAGACGCTAAGATCGCCAAGAGAAGCATATTAATGTTTACGCCCATATCCACTTATCTTTCCTTTGCGCTCTCTGCGGCTCTGCGAGATTAAATTGTTTTTTAACTTTTTCTCTCGCCAAGACGCTAAGAACGCCAAGAGAAGCATATTAATGTTTACGCCCATATTCACTTATCTTTCCTTTGCGCTCGGTAGTGCAGCATTCGTTCTGTAAAATCAAATTGTGGTGATGCAAGAGAGGGCACCGGGGCAGCCTTGGTTCAGGATAGTTCCGAGCTGAGTTTTTGGTTGCTGGAATATGGAAACACGGTGGAGATTATTGAACCTACCACGATGCGGGATCGTTTTTGTCTCAGTCGTGCCGACTAAGCCAAAAGCCAAGGCCGGCAGCGACCATCGACAACGGCAATAACCAGACCACACCACCCGCCACATAAAGCCCCAAGCCGGCACCCGCTCCCAGCAGCACCACACCTCCAGAAAAAGGGTGGCCACCACCGGAACCACCAGCGTCCCGTCGTTGATCCACCACGCTTGCCTGCCATGCCTCAAATTGGGTAGGGAACTGCAACCATGCCTCCGCACCTTTACGCAGATCGCCCGCCACCCGTTCTGCCCGAGCCTTGGGGCCTAAATGGCTGCGAATCCATTTGGTTACTAGCGGACGCGCCAACATCCAAATATTGACCTCATCGGCAAGCTCACGCGCCACGCCTTCGATCACCATCATCGTCTTTTGTAGCAGCAGCAACTGCGGCTGGGTCTCCATGTGAAAACGCTCCGTCACCGCAAACATCACCAGCAACAGCTCGGCGATAGAGATGTCCGCCAACGAACGATTAAAAATCGGAATTGCCACTTCGCGCAGGGCATCCTCAAAGGCAGAAATATTGGTATCCGCTGGCACATAGCCTGCTTCCACATGCACCTCGGCGGCACGGCGGTAATCCCCGCGGAGAAAGGCCACCAACATCTCGGCAAGATACCGGCGCGTCGTCAGTTCAAGGCGACCAACAATGCCGAAATCGACCAGCACAATATCACCGCCACGATCGACAAAAATATTTCCTGGGTGCATATCGGCATGAAAATAGCCATCGACAAACACCATGTGGAAAAACAGTACCGCTGCCCGTTCACAGATTTTAAACGGATCAAACCCCGCAGCAATCAGTTGCTCCCGCTCATCAATCGGCAGGCCATGAATGCGCTCGGTAGTCAGCACCTCGGCATGGGTGTACTCCCATAATACTTTGGGCACCTCCACCCCAGCCACATCGGCAAAGTTGGTGGCGAAGCGGCTGGCATGTGCCCCCTCCGCGCGCAGGTTGAGCTCACCACGGATCGAGTTGGAGAACTCCTCCACCACTTGCGGCGCACGCAAGCGGCGATACTCTGGAACATGGCGGTCAAACAGATTCGCCAACAGCCTCAAAATAGCCAAATCCGCCTCAATCGTGCGATTGATGCCGGGACGGCGCACCTTAACCGCCACCTCACTACCATCGTGCAATACCGCAAAATGCACTTGGGCAATCGAGGCTGCGGCCACCGGCTCGACGGAAAACTCCGCAAACACCTCACTCACCGGCCGCTTAAATGCATGCTCTACCACACTGTGTACTGAGGCAATCGATTCTGGCGGCACCGCATCCTGAAGTTTTTTAATCTCTCGAATCACATCCAACGGCAGCAGATCGACACGGGTAGAGAGCATTTGACCAAACTTGATAAAGGTCGGGCCCAGCCGCTCCAGCGCGCGCCGAATCTGCACCCCCTGCTCCTGCGACATCCGTTCGCGCTGAAACAGATAAACCAGCCAAGCATAGGGTTGAAACAGATGCATCCTCACCGCCAACGCAGCCATGCCGTGGGTCGCGAGGACATAGCCGATATAGACTAGACGAAGGTTGCGCCGCAGCCAGGTCGGCATCGCAATCATAAGGAATCCCTCATACGCAACATTTCAAGCGCCATCCTTCAAAAAAATGAGCGCCTGCACGCGATGCTCCAGCTTCGTAATCCGCCCTTGTAATGCAGGCAATTTACGGGCTACGAACTCAACCCCAGCCTGCCAAGTCTGCACCCGATCTTCATCCGGAGTTCCAAGCTGGCGTAGGCCATTATTCACCAACTGCCGCGACTGCTCCGTTACCTGCTGCTCCGCTGCAATCAGGCCGCGGGCAAAACGCATCACCTTATCCCCAAAAAAATCACCAAAGGCATGCCGCAGCTCCTGCTCCCAATCAAGCTCAGCGGCAGTAAGCATCTTCTTGAAGCGCAGCATCGTCTCCGAATCCCCAGAGAGCTTCAATACCTGCTTAAACACCAAATCATCGGCATCTTCACCGCCAAAGCAGAGCCGAGCAAAACCGGTCATGGTCGCCTCCACCTTCACATCCACCGGCCCACGATACTCCGGCTTGGCTTTAATTCCCTGGTGGGAGATCCGCAGAAACAGTACCACCCCAGAATCCCGCACATAGATCCGACAACAGCGCCCCTCAAGCGCCTCAAGATGGGGTTGGAAATCGGGATGGCCACGCAGATACAGATCAAACACCGTGGTCAGCACCACGCACTGCACCGGCACCGGAATCAATCGCAGTGGCAAAAACATTACACTCAAGCGGGCCTCCTAAAGCCGGTAGCCACGGTGAATAGCCACCACGCCAGCGGTCAAATTTTCATGCCGCACCAAGCCAAATCCAGCAGCCTCAATCAGCTTGGTAAAACGGCGTTGATTGGGAAAACTGCGGATGGACTCGACCAGATACTGATACGAGGCGCGATCGCCGGTAATCTTCTCCCCCAACAGCGGAATCACATTGAACGAATAGGCGTCATAAATCAGATCAAGTAGCGGCAGCACCGGACGCGAGAATTCCATCACCATCAACTGTCCCCCCGGCTTCAACACCCGATAAAACTCCGCCAATCCAGCCTCGATATCAACAAAATTGCGAATACCAAATGCAATAGTAACCTGATCAAAAGAGGCGGTGGCGAACGCGAGCTCAGAGCCATCACTCTGCACGCAATCTGCCCGACCAGGCAACAGGCCGACATCAATCACTCGCCGAGCACCCTCCGCCAGCATCGCCCCATTAAGATCCGTCAGCACCACACGACCAGCCGCGCCCACCTTGCGTGCCATGCCGATCGCGATGTCGCCAGAACCTGCCGCTACATCAAGCACCCTGCCGCCCAGCCCCACCGCAGCCGAAGCGATCATGCGCCGCTTCCACAGCCGGTGCATACCACCACTCATCAGATCATTCATCAAATCGTATTGGCCCGCTACGGAGGAGAAAACCCCCATCACGCGCTGCCGTTTCTCACCCGCACTAACCGAGGAGAAACCAAAATGTGTGCTACCCATGTGCCAACGCTAACCCGCGCGCCAAAACAACGCCAAAACCCAGTCAATTATATCGCGACGGCACGGCCAAAGAATCAACGCCCATTTTCGTATTTCCTCGCCCTACGATAGGATTGCTGCCATCCCTTTACATCCGACACCACACCAACACTGAGGAGCCTCAGAATCACCGCAATGAACAAGCAACTCTCACCCAATGACCCCATTTTTGTCGCGGGCCACCGAGGTCTGGTCGGCTCGGCACTGGTGCGCGCGTTGCAACGCCAAGGCTTCACCAACCTGCTACTACGCACCTCCAGTGAGCTTGATCTGTGTGATGGACGGGCGGTCGATGCCTTTTTCAGTGAGCACCAACCGGTGGCGGTTCTACTCGCGGCAGCGAAGGTCGGCGGCATTCATGCCAACAGCAGCTATCCCGCCGATTTCATTCGCAACAACCTGATGATCCAAAACAGTGTGATCGATGGTGCCTACCGTGCTGGGGTCAAGAAGCTGCTATTCCTCGGCTCATCCTGCATTTATCCACGCCT
Source organism: Mariprofundales bacterium (assembly GCA_030950645.1). Classification (GTDB taxonomy): domain Bacteria; phylum Pseudomonadota; class Zetaproteobacteria; order Mariprofundales; family J009; genus JAUZRF01. The sequence continues at coordinate 12,417 of JAUZRF010000129.1, read as the reverse complement.
AGCCAAGCAACCGATCCGTGAGGAGGCGCTGCTTACTGGCGCCCTTGAGCCCACCAACGAGTGGTACGCCATCGCCAAGATTGCCGGCATCAAGATGTGCCAAGCCTACCGCCGCCAGTATGGCTTCAATGCCATCAGCGCCATGCCCACCAACCTTTACGGCCCGGGAGACAACTTCGATCTCGAAAACTCCCATGTGCTGCCCGCAATGATCCGCAAGTTTCATCTCGCCAAGCTGGCTGCGGCAGGCGAATTGCCCGCCATCGCCGCCGATGAAGCGCGCCGTGGCCGCATCCCAGATGCCATTGTCGCCACCCTCGGACTGCAACGGGTGGAGGAGAGCTTCCACACCATCGCCCCTCCGCAAATGCAACTATGGGGCACAGGAAATGTGATGCGCGAATTTCTCCATGTCGACGATCTGGCTGCCGCATCGCTGTTCTTGCTGCAAAACTATGATCGGGAGGAGATCATCAATATTGGCTGCGGTGAGGATCAAACCATCCGTCAGTTGGCGGAGATCGTGCAGCGGGTAGTCGGCTTCGATGGCGAGGTGGTGTGGGATGCCAGCAAGCCCGACGGCACCCCCAAAAAGCAGCTTGATGTCACCCGACTCACCACCATGGGCTGGCGCCCAACCATCGGACTGGAGGATGGTATCCGCGCCGTCTATCGGCTCTATTGTGGTAACTACTCAGATCATTCTTGATTTTCCCGATAGCGGCGTTGAAAAATGCTCATTGACAGTAGTAAACTCCACTTTTTCGCCTTGCTATCAGAAAAACCAGAAGTAATCTGAGCAATTACAGCTATTTTACCCCAATCAACGCAACTGTTTTTTTAACATATATTTAGGATAAAAATCAATGAAACTTACCGGAGCACAAATCTTTGTTGAATGCCTCAAGCGCGAGGGGGTGGAGCTGATTTTCGGCTACCCTGGCGGGGCGGTGCTGAGCATCTACGACGAAATCTTCAAGCAAAACCACTTTCGCCATGTGCTGGTACGCCATGAGCAGTCGGCGCTGCATGCCGCCAACGGCTATGCCCGCGTAAGTGGCCGCTGCGGGGTGGCGATTGTCACCTCCGGACCTGGAGCAACCAACGCGGTCACCGGTCTGGCGGACTCCTATGCGGATTCGGTTCCCACCGTCTGCTTCTCTGGTCAGGTACCGACCAATATGATCGGAAACGACGCCTTTCAGGAGGCGGACACCGTCGGCATCACCCGCTCCGCCACCAAACATAATTTTCTGGTTAAACGGGTAGAAGATCTGGCCATCACCATTCGCCAGGCGTTCCACATCGCCACCACTGGCCGTCAGGGACCCGTTCTGGTTGATATACCTAAGGATATAACCAATGACACCTGCCTGTTTGAGTATCCAGAAACGGTAGATATACGCTCCTACAAGCCGGTGTCCCAAGGCCATCCCGGCCAGGTGCGGCGAGCAGCCAAGATGCTACTTGAAGCCGAACGGCCGATGATCTACTCTGGTGGAGGTGCGGTCTCCTCCGTGGGCGGCGCGGAACGCCTCACCGAACTTGCCTCCCTGCTCAATGCGCCAGTAACCAACACCTTGATGGGGTTGGGCGCCATCCCGTGTGACGACCCCCACTTCCTCGGCATGCTCGGCATGCACGGCACCTATGAGGCCAACATGGCGGTGACGGGCTGCGATCTCTTAATCGCTATCGGCGCCCGTTTTGATGATCGCGTCACCGGCCGCCTCGATGGCTTTGCCCCCAACGCCAAGGTGATTCATATTGATGTTGACCCCTCATCGATCTCCAAAAATATCCATGCCCACCTGCCCATTGTCGGCGATGTCGGCATCGTACTCAAACAGTTGATTGATGAACTGGCCCGCCGCGAGACTAAGGCTGACACCAACGCTTTGGCCGCTTGGTGGCAACAGATTGATGGCTGGCGCGGGCGCGACTGTCTCCATTTTGAGCAGCCAAGTGATGGCAAGATCAAGCCGCAAGAGGTGATCCGCCGCCTGCACGCCGCCACGGCTGGCGAGGCGATAGTAGTAACCGATGTCGGTCAGCATCAGATGTGGGCAGCGCAACATTATGGCTTCCGTAAACCACGGCGCTGGCTCACCTCCGGCGGTTTAGGCACCATGGGCTATGGCCTGCCAGCAGCACTAGGAGCGCAGATGGCGGCACCGGATGCTCGCACCATCGTCATCACCGGCGATGGCTCATTTCAGATGTGTACCCAAGAGCTGGCCACCGCATTTCAGTACAAATTACCGATCACGGTGGTGATTCTCAACAACGGCTATCTTGGCATGGTGCGCCAGTGGCAGGAGATGTTTTACCAACAGCGTTACTCCCACTCCTACTTCGATGCGTTACCCAACTTCGCCAAGCTGGCTGAGGCTTACGGCGGCATCGGCATCAAGGTGGAGCAACTCGACCAACTCGATGGCGCCATTAGCCGCGCCATGGCAGAGCGCGAACGCTTCATGGTGCTGGATGTCATCGTCGAGGGCGAGGAGAATGTTTATCCGATGGTGCCAGCAGGTGCGGCCATCAATGAGATGGTGCTATCATGAGACATACCCTTGCTATTTTAGTTGAGAATGAGGCGGGCGTAATGACGCGGGTGACGGGGCTATTTTCCGCCCGCGGTTACAACATCGAAAGCTTAAGTGTGGCCCCGACGCTGGACGAAACCATCAGTCGCATGACCCTGGTCACCCGTGGTGATGAACGCGTCATCGAGCAGATCAATAAGCAGCTCAACAAGCTGATCCCCGTGATTAAAACCGAGGATCTGTCGCGCACCTCGCACATGGAACGCGAGCTGGTGCTGGTTAAGGTACAGGCTAAGCATGAAACCCGCGCCGAGGTGCTGCGCATGGCCGATGTGTTTCGCGCTAGTGTGGTTGATGTATCTGAGGAGTCTTACACCCTCGAGTTGACCGGCAAAGCTGGGAAAATCGACGCGTTTTTGCGCATGCTGACCCCGCTCCACATTATCGAGATGACCCGCACCGGCCCGATCGGTATGCGCCGTGGCGGCAAGGCGTTTGCTGTCGAGGAGAAGTAGCGCGGCCCATTGCGATGGAGGCTTAAGATGAGGAGGCCTCCCCAGCCATGAAATACACCCTCCATGATCAAGTCCCCCTCCATCAAGGACGATTCACACTGCAGGAGTTGGAGCTCAGCCACGACCGTTTTGGTGGTGGCCAACTGCGGATCAAGCGCGAGCTATTTGAGCGCGGCGATGCGGTGGGGGTGCTGCTCTACGATTCTGCCATCGATACGGTGTTGCTGCTGGAGCAGTTTCGCATCGGACCGGTAGCGCGCGGGGATACCCCTTGGCTGATCGAAATCGTCGCCGGCATCATTGATGATGGTGAAAGCGCCGCAGAGGCTGCGCGGCGAGAGGCGCTAGAGGAGGCAGGATACCTGCCACAACAGCTACACACCTTAGGCCAACGCTGGTACCCATCCCCCGGCGCCTGTTCCGAGCGCATCACCCTGTTTGCCGCTGAGGTAGATAGCAGCCAGCCGCAAGGTAAAGGCGGGGGAGTAGCAGAAGAGGCCGAAGATATCCGCCGTCGTTGGGTGCCGCGCCACGAGGCGCTGGCGATGGTTGCCGATGGCCGCATCAACTCCGCCCTACCGATGCTGGCACTGCTGCTCGCCTTTGGCTGTGCGGGGAGTATCGCCAACGATTCGCTTCGTCGTTAACCGCTTCGGATTCCATTGGAGTGGGCATCGCTTTCCGCCACCGTTAGCCTGCGCCGCCAATCCTTAAAAGTAACAACTCAGCTCACTTCTGAGACATCCCCTTCCCTGCTGGAGCTTCCATGGCTGACCCCTTCGACTATCGCCCAACCGTTTTTTTGCCCAAAACCGACTTCCCGATGCGTGGTAATCTACCCAAGCAGGAGCCAAATTGGCTGAAAAAATGGGAACAGGATGATCTCTACCTTCAACAGCGTGCGGCGCGCAAGAATGCGCCCAAATTCATCCTTCACGATGGGCCACCCTATGCCAACGGCAGTATCCATATCGGCCATGCGGTTAATAAAATACTGAAAGATATCGTGGTTCGCTCGCGCGCCATGCAGGGCTTTGATACTCCCTTCGTGCCGGGATGGGACTGTCATGGCCTTCCCATCGAGCTTAAGGTTGAGGCGCAGTTCAAAAAAAAGAAGCGTAAAAAAGAGTCCATCACCGCCTCTGAATTCCGCGAGGCCTGCCGCGAATACGCCAAGGGACAGATCGATATCCAGCGCGAAGAGTTTAAGCGACTGGGTGTGACCGGCGACTGGGGGCATCCCTACATCACCATGGACTACGCCTTTGAAGCCAACACGGTGCGCGAGATTGGTAAATTTCTGCACAACGGCGGGCTCTACAAGGGTGCCAAGCCGGTGCACTGGTGCGTCTCTTGTGCCACTGCACTGGCAGAAGCCGAGGTGGAGTATGATGACCACACCTCGCACTCAATCTTTGTGAAATTTGCCGCTGGCGAGTCGTTGACCGATATCGATCCTGCACTCACCGGCGATGTGTCAATAGTCATCTGGACCACCACTCCATGGACCATCCCCGCCAATTTAGCGGTCTGCCTCGGGCCTACTCTGGAGTATGCAGCGGTTCGCATTACCGACACCGGTGATAATAACAATCTGAAATCTAATGATATTTTAATTGTTGCAAAGGGTTTGATGACCAATGCGCTGGCATCGATCGCGGCCTCAGGTGAGGTGGTGGCAAGTTTTCTGGGCAGCGCGCTTGATCGCCGCATCTTCCGCCACCCCTATCTCGATCAAGATGCCCCAATTCTGATCGGTGATCATGTCACCTTGGAGGCGGGTACTGGTGCTGTCCATACCGCCCCTGGCCATGGCCAAGAGGATTATGAGGTCGGGCTGAAATATGGGCTAGAGGCGTTCAATCCAGTGGATGATCGCGGCATTTTTCATGAGGCCACGCCGGTGGTGGCTGGTCGTCATGTGTTTCAGGCCAATGCCATCATGGTGGATCATCTGCGTGGGTGCGGCGCACTGCTGGAAACCCGTGAGATCCAGCACTCATACCCGCACTGCTGGCGTTGCCATAAGCCATTGATCTTCCGCGCCACCCCACAATGGTTTATCTCGATGGATCACAACGGCCTGCGCACCAAGGCGCTGGAGGCGATTAAACAGACGGCATGGACGCCGGAGTGGGGCGAGAATCGCATTCGCGCCATGGTTGAGCAGCGCCCCGACTGGTGCGTATCGCGCCAACGAAATTGGGGGGTACCGATCACCGCGATCCGTTGTGACGATTGCGGCTCACACCGGGTAACGACGCCAGAGGTGATTGAAGCGGTCGCAGCCAAGGTTGAACAGGAGGGCGCAGATGTCTGGTTCCGCCATCCGGCTGAGGATTTTCTCCCCGCGCAGGCCACCTGCCCCGACTGCGGCGGCAACCACTTCACCCAAGAGCGCGATATTCTCGATGTCTGGTTCGACTCCGGCTCCACCCACGCCTGCGTGCTGGAGCAACGCGGCGAGCTGGCTTCACCAGCAGACCTCTATCTTGAAGGCTCGGATCAGCATCGCGGCTGGTTCCAATCCTCACTACTAGAGAGCATCGGCACCCGTGGCGTGGCACCATTCAAGGGGGTGCTAACCCACGGCTTTGTGGTTGATGGCCAGGGCAACAAGATGTCCAAATCACGCGGCAATGTGATCGCGCCGCAAAAGATCATCCAACAATTTGGTGCCGACATCTTGCGACTGTGGGTAGCGAGCGAAGACTACTCGGCGGATATTCGCATCAGTGATGCCATCCTCAAACAGCTCACCGAAGGCTACCGCCGCCTGCGCAACACCATCCGCTTCATGCTGGGCAACCTTGTTGGCTTTGATCCTGCCTATGATGTGGTGGCGATGGGCGATTGCACCGCACTCGACCGCTGGGCACTCAACCGCCTGCACCACCTAGCCACCAGCATTGGTGAAGACTACGACCACTACCAGTTCCACCGCATTGCCCAGCAGTTGCAACAGTTCTGCACCGTCGAAATGGGTGGGTTTTACCTTGATGTGATCAAAGATCGCCTCTACTGCGACCCTGCCGAGTCGTCCCGCCGCCGCTCCGCGCGCTCCACCCTCTATACCATCACCAACACATTGATTCGACTGGTTGCGCCCATTCTCCCCTTCACCGCAGACGAGGCGTGGCAATTTGTGCCAGGAAGTGCGGACAGCATCCACCTCCAAGAGTTTGCAACCCTGACGCCATGCCCAGTGGATGAGGCGGTGTGGCAACAGTTCTTCGCACTGCGCGAGTCGGTCAACAGCGCCCTTGATCAGGCCAAAAAAGAGGGCGCCATTAAATCCTCGATTGCCGCTACCGTAACCATTCCCGATCTCGATTCCGCTTTAGAGCAGACCTTGGAAGAGCCTTTAACCCAGCTATTGATTGTGGCGGTCGTCAAGCAAGGCGAACACCTCACCATCGCCCCAGCGGACGGCACCAAGTGTCCGCGCTGCTGGAATGTGGCCACGCCGATCGCACCCGATCATGCGCAACATCACCAGCTTTGCCAGCGCTGCTTTTCAGTTGTAGCAGGAGCTCCCGCATAGCCTCCGCTATCAACCCATTGCCAGCGGATCAGATGATTCGCTTTCTTCTGCCTCAACTGCGGGCGCGTGGTGCCTTCATCCATGCCGAAAATATTGTTGCTGAGGGAACGAGAATCCACGGATTGACCAGCTCGCTGGCCACGCTGTTCGGGCAGGTTCTGATTGGTTCCATGCTACTGCTCAGTATCAGCAAGGGGGGCGTTCGCCAAGTGCTACAACTTGATGGCACTGGCGGCGATGGCAGTGGCGGACGGGTGCAGCGCCTACTGGCAGAGTCGCGTCAAGGTGCCGTGCGCGGCTACCTGACCATGGTGGATCAGCCGCGTATCATGACCGACACCGCCAATCCCGGCCTCCACCACTGGATGGGCAATACCATCCAGCTGTCGACAGTACGAGATCTCGGCTTTGGCACCCCCTATATCTCCGCCACCCAGCACCATGGCGACTTCCTCTCCGACCACCTGCTGCACTACTTACATCAATCGGTACAGGTGCAAGCGGAGATCATTATTCACGGCAACAGTGGTCTATTGATTGAGGCGATGCCCGGCTCCAACCCGGAGTATTGGCAGCAAGTTCTACAAGCCAGCACGGCCCTTCATGATGCAATATTTACAGATGGCGATTCGACCCAACTCGCGCAACAGTTTCAGCCATTGGGCTACCGCATCGTAGGCCAAGACCCCTACCATTACCGTTGCAACTGCAATACGGAACAGATGGTGCGCGCGCTGGCAGCAATGGCTCCACTCCAGCTTTCCGAACTGGCCGATGAATCAGGACAGGTCACTGCCTGCTGCCAATATTGTGGCAGCAGCTACAGCATCACACCACCGCCCATTTTTGGGTCGGGTACTGAGTAATGATGACGCGTAACTGCTCAGATCGCTTCTGGTTTTTCTGAGAGCAAGGCGAAAAAGCGGAGTTTACTACTGTAAATGCGCATTTTTCAACGCCGCTATCGGGAAAACTGGAAGTGAGCGGAGTCGTTACTAATTACGCTAGCGTTTGAGTTGCGTCAATGTCACTAGCATCTGGTCGGTGGTGGTTAGCCCTTTGGAATTGGCTTCATAGCCGCGCTGGAGCACGATTAATTGCACGAACTCGCCAGACAAATTGACATTGGACTGCTCCAAGCTACTACCAACGATCGATCCCATACTGCTGCTATTGGCTGCCAATAGCGTCGCCTTTCCCGAGCCAGGTGACGCTTGCAACATATTACTGCCAACACGATCCAAGGCCGATGGATTACCAAAGCTAGCCAATGCCACCTGCGCCAATGGCAGGTTGCGACCATTGCTAAATAGTCCATGAATCACACCCGAGCTATCGGTTTGCAGCTTATCCAGCGTGCCTTTACCATAACCATTGCTTGTCATCATATTGGTGGCAAAGCTATTTCCCAACTGCAAGGTACCATCAAGTCCTGTGCCGGTAATGCCTTGTGCATCAATCGTCGTTGCCGACCCCATGTTGACTGAGACCGCCCCCGCAGCAACCCCACCCGTCCACGGAATCAAGAGCTTGGGAGCGTACTCGTTTACCAGTTTCCCCGAGGTGTCAAACTCCAGACGATGGGCTGCCGTCACCGCAGGATCCACCACGCCAGCGGTGAAGGTAGATAATGGCGTTGGCAACTGAATCAGGGCATTGGTACCACCCACCGTCGCCGTTGGAACCGCAGCACCACCGCTTCCGATCCTGTAAAACCCGGTGTTCGATAACCCATTGGCTGCGGCCACACCCGACAATGAGCTCCCGGATAACCAGCTGTTACTGCCACTAGCCGGAATCGTCGCGCTGTTCCCATTCTGATCAATCAGGGTAAATGCTGAGGTCACTGCAGCAGTCAATGTGGTACCAGACGCCAATGTCGTTTGCGCTGGCAATCTGCTTGCTGCTAGAGCACTACCCGTCGTATACGAGGTTCCGCCGACCTCAACCATGGTATTGGCATCATTGACGCCACCACCGGTAATTTGATCACCTTTCACCGCCGCATGCCAATCCCAAATCCCTTTGCCTGAGGCATCTTGCCCCTGGCGCACAAAAAACAGGCTGGTGATATGCTTACCACCATTGGCATCATACAGCGTGGTATCGCTCTTAAAATTATAACTGGTCGGATCGTTGGGATCGAAGGTAGTGGTAACTGGACGCGGTGCATTGGCAGCCAGCGTCATCCCCACATTGACCTTGGTCGTGGCTGAGGCAGGAACCACAATCTGATTATTGACCAATGCCGCCGCCGAGGCTCCGGCGAAGGTGGCAATATTAATATTCGTGGGAGCCGTCCCCACTGTCGCTCCAGTGGCATCTTTTTGCCAACCCTGCACCACAAAACCCTGCCCATTGACCAGATCGAAATTTTTATTTAACTGAAAGGAGCCTGCACGGGTGTAGTAGCTATTGCCATTAGCTGTATCCTTCACCGTAAACATACCCTTGCCATTGATCGCCATATCAGTAGTACTGGTAGTGGTCTGCACCTGCCCTTGACGCATGTCATGCCCGATTTTGGCCAGTTGCACACCGGCCGAGGCGGCTGCCACACCCCTTCCCGAGGCCGCCTTCGACATCATATCAGAAAACAGCAGCGTACTCGCCTTGAAACCCAATGAATTCACATTGGCCAAATTATTTCCAATCACATTGGTGGCATTCGAAAATGCCATCATGCCACTTTTGGATGTATATAATGAACTGTACATACCCATGGTATAGCTCCTCTACTTACAGACTAATCTGACTGATTTTCGACATATCCACTGCAACGCCGCCGATAATCAACTGGGTGCTACCACCCGGCGTAAATTTCACCGATGTCACCTTGCCTGACCGTTGCGCCTGAGCATCTACCGGCGTGCCGAGCGCATCCGCCGCCACGACTTTCAATTGATAGTTCGCCGGCGCGGCTTGAACACCTTGATCATTCAATCCATCCCAGGTGATCGTGTGATTGCCAGCAGTAAGCGATCCAAGATTGATGGAACGCACCGGAATCCCATTGCTGTCGCTAATCACCGCCAACCCCTGTTTCACACCCTTGCTCACGCCCACATCAAAGGCTTGGGTGCCGCCGGTATAGTTGAGGTGATCAAGAGGAACGATCGCGGTTTTCCCCAGATACGAGGCGGGAGATGATGCCGTGGCGCTCTGTCCTGCCGTCTGCGCGGTCACCAATTTTTGCAGCAGGGTATTGGTCTTGAGCGTCGCCTCCAAGGTGTTGAACTGCGCCAATTGGGATGACATCTTGGTTGGATCCTGCGGCTTGAGCGGATTCTGGAATTTCATCTGCGCCACCAGCAGTTTGAGAAAAATATCTTTTTGCCCCAAATCCGTATTACGATTTGCCGCCGTTGATGCAGCGTTGCTCACAGATGGATGAAGCAGGGTTGGTTTTAACATCACGATCCTCCGAATAGAATAAACATTTCCCGTAACTACTCAGCTCACTTCCGGTTTTCCTGATAGCGGCGTTGAAAAATACCCATTTACAGTAGTAAACTCCGCTTTTTCGCCTTGCCATCAGAAAAACCGGAAGCAATCTGAGCAGTTACCATTTCCCATACGCTAAGCAGAAAGTATGCCATGTTTTATCTATATGATTATAATGATTTTATAATACAACAACCCCTCGCCACACGGCAACAAATGCAGCCGTCAGGGAAAACTTTTCCTCCACCGTAATTGCCCGTAACGGCAACTGGTACAGGGGTGCTATCCCGCTGGGGTGATCATGCCGCCAATGGTGGCGTGGTAAGCGCCAGTCACCTCCGGTAGGCAGTTGGGCTGACCGAGCAAGGTGTGGCGGGCGAGGATGGCAAAGCTGATCGCCTCCACGGCCTGGCTAGGAATATTGACTGCATCGGTAGCGTGTACGGTGGTCGGAGCTAGCCGATCCCGTAGTCGCGCCATGAGGTGACTATTGCGCACGCCGCCACCACACACCAGCCAGCGTGCAGGCGTTTCAGCTAGCCATTCGCTTGCTGCGGCGATGGTATGCGCGGTCAGCTCGGTGGCAGTAGCGAGTCGGTCAGCATCACTGATATCCGGCCAAGCAAGTAGATCGTGACAAAAGCTGGCACCGAATAGCTCGCGACCGGTCGATTTGGGTGGGGAATGGTGAAAGAATGGCCCACTAAGCATCTTTTCCAGCAGCGGTTGGCATACGGCCCCGCAGGCAGCGAGGTCGCCGTTGGCATCGAAGCCGTGGCGGCCATCGGATAGCTCCAACATCAGGTGATCCATCACCATATTGCCAGGCCCAGTATCGAAGCCGCTCACCCGGCCATCGGCTTCAAGCAGCGTGATGTTGGCAATGCCGCCGATGTTGACCACCGCCGTGCAGCTGCCGGGCTGGTGGAAAAGTTCACGATGGGCAAAGGGCACCAGTGGGGCACCTTGGCCACCAGCGGCGATATCCCGCTGGCGAAAATGGGAGATGGTGGTGATGTTGGTGGTTTCGGCAATGGTGGCTGGGCACCCGATCTGTAGCGTAAACGGCAGAGGTCGGGCGTTGGGACGGTGGCGAATGGTTTGTCCATGGCTACCGATGGCGCGGATATCGCTAGCGCTGATTTTGGCATCGCCAAGTAGCGCCTTGACGCAATGGCCGATCTCCTGCCCCAGTAATCGGTCGAGCACTCCCATGCGCTCGATCTCGTTCATGCCGGGAGCGGACAGTTCAAGAATGGCAGCGCGCAGGGCATCGTTCATCGGGTGCTGATAGAAGTGGCGCAATGCAGGGCGACCATCGTCACCAAAGGCCACCAATGCGGCATCAATGGCATCGGCAGAGGTGCCGGTCATCACCCCGATAAAGTGCTCGCTCAAGGGGTCAATGCCCGCAGATCACGCAGAGGAATGTTTGAGAACCTCCGAGTTAAAAGCAATATCACTACTCAGCTCACCCCCGCTTTTTCGCCTTGCTATCAGAAAAACCGGAAGCAATCTGAGTCGTTACAAATCAATGATAATACAACGCTCTTCAACTAAAACTCCTTGGATTCAACGCCATGTTATGTTACCCTTTATTTGAAAATAATCATCCCTCGTTCAGCAAGGACTCCCGAATCCGCACATGACCACCCTCTTCTGTAGCGGAAGATGGGTCAAGGAGGAGTGCGGAGCGAAGCAAGCTCCTTTTCTCGTTCCCACGCTGGAGCATGGAAACAAGAAACAAACCCTCTCAAATACGCCGGAATGTAACAGTCTACCGTTTGAGCTGCATCAGGGCGCCGAGCATCTGATCGGTGGTGGTGATGGTTTTGGAGTTGGCCTCATAACCGCGTTGTATCACGATCAACTTCACAAACTGAGCCGCCAGATCAACATTGGACTGCTCAAGGCCAAAGGGGGAGATTGAACCCATACCACCATTGCCCGGCTTCTCCGTCACAGGGGTGCCTGAGGCGATGGTCTCCTGCTGCAGGTTGCCACCCATATGGGATAACACCTGCGCGTTCGGAAAGTTGGCCAGCGCCACCTGATAGAGCGGACGGCGTTGTCCGTTGGTGAATACGCCAAAGATCACGCCGGTGGAGTCGGTCTCCAGCTTGTCAAGAAAGCCCGAGGTAAAGCCATCGCGTGTCATCTGTCTGGTGGCGTAGGATCCTGCCAGTTGCAACACGCCATCAAGCCCCTTGCCTCCGCTGGTTCCCTGGGCATCGATGGTCGTCGCCGAGCCCATATTGAAATTAATCACATTGGCATTGGCACCATTCCATGGCAAGGTGAATTTTGGGGCGTATTCGTTCACCAATGCACCATTGGAATCAAACACCAGTGATTGCGGCCCGAG
>JAUZRF010000128.1 GCA_030950645.1 Mariprofundales bacterium | reverse complement strand
CGAATGAGCTGTTGAGGAATAGGCTGCCGTATTCGGTGACATCGAACTCTGAGTTGAGGTCGTGGGTGCCAATAAGTAGGGAGAGGTGTCCGTTCATGAGTTGCTGCTGATACCAGAATTGCTGGAGTCGGGTGCGGTTTTGGTCGGCAATATTGCTCAAGGTTTGGAAGTCACCGGCCATGGTGCTCGGGTTGCCGCCGTGATCCAATTCAAAGTCAATCAACCAGGTTCCGCCTGTCCACCAGCCGGCTTTTTCGGTGTCGATCGTGATATCCAGTGTGCCTTTGGCCTCATTGGTGGTGCCCCGTTGTATGCCGCCAGAGAAGTTGTGGGCGGTCTCGGCAATGTAGAGTAGGTCACTTTGAATGCCATGGGACATCTCTGCGGCCATAGCCGTTGAGGCTGAGAGGAGCAGTGTTGCGGCTAGTGCGAGTGGTAGGTGGGTTTTCAATTCAAGTTCCTTGTTCTCAAACAATTCAAGAGCGATCTAAGCAGTTATCGTCAGGATGTTGAGTAATTGCGATTAGAGTTTGATATGCGTTTGTAAGTATGCGGACTATACTGGTGCCGCTGGGCGCGAATTTCAATGGAGCATAAGTACTCGGTAGGCGAGGATGGTAGGCTTTTTTGCGAGATGTTCGCTAGCATGCGTCTCCTCCCCCAATCATGGAGGGGTTTGAGTAGTTAATACACAGGAGATAGCAGAGTATGATTTATGTCGATGATGCGAGAATGTTGCAAACGATGGTGCCAGGGTGTTTAGGAGTGTTGCGTAGCCCCAAAGAATTTTTTAGAGCGATGCCTGGTTCGCAGCTCTACCGCAATAGTATTATGGTGTTGACCTTCGTCTCCTTCCTGTCAGTGCTGGTTAGCATGATCTTTCATGCAGAGGCAATGCTGTTCCTTTACCCGCTGGTATGGGTGGTGATGTTGATTGTACTTAAATTGTTCGAGACATACCTAGTTGCTGCTGTGCGTAGTGTTACTGGGCGCGCTTTGGCTGGAAGTAATGCCTTTCGTATCTTGACCTATGCCTCCGTGCCTTTGGCATTGATGTTTGTTCCTTGGTTGACGATGGCGGCACAGGCATGGGCGCTCTACTTGTTGTGGCTGGGTTTGGTTAAGCGGATCAATGTGCCAGCTATATCTGCTGCGGTGATAGTGTTTTTGCCAGGGATTTTATTGATGGTGGTTGGAAATGTTGGGGTAGTGATGGTTTTTGAAATTATACCAAAATTGAGGCCATGGCTGTAATCAGATATGGTATGTAACTACTCAGGACAGCCTACCCGAAAAGAGCCGTAACTGCTCAGCTTGCGTTTTATTTTTTTGACAGCAAGGAGAAAAAGCTTAAGTTTACTACTGAGCCTCTTGTAAAACTCTGGGTGGGGAAGCCAATCGCCGGCCATGAGTTTTGCAAGAGGCTTTACTGTAAATGCGCATTTTTCGATGCCGCTATCAGGAAAATAAGGCGTGAGCTGAGTAGTCACATGTATAGATGGCGTTAACGGATGTTGGCAGCAATCTTCTCGGGAATTTGCTCCTGATTGAGGGCAACGATGATCTCGCGTTGGATGCGAAACACTTCGCGTTGGAGCTGGGATTGATTCGCGCGATTGATTGCGAGCTCGATCCCGAGGAGTTGGCTGTCACCTAAATCGCGTGCGCCACGCACTTGGCCTTCGGCGTTGATTCGTACTGATCCAATCTGGAATCGAAACTCTAAGGTGTCACCGTGGCGGATCTCGACACGGTCATCCTTGGGGGTGATGACTCCGATTCCTTTGGATGAAAAATCTGCGAGTGTTGCTGTGGGAAAGAGGTAGAGCCGTTTGCGGATTTCCACAGGGATCCTCTCCTGTACTTGGACATCGAGGTTATCCCGTTGGTCAATATAGAGCGGTTTGGGTGGGTGCAGTTGCATCTTGACGAGCCCTGGATGATGGCTGATGAGGGTTAAAGGAAATCCGCATGAATCGTGTTCATTGCACACCAAGGTGGCTGAGTTGGCGGCAGCCGTCAGGACGCGTCCCAACTCCTGATTGAGTTCAATGCTGACGCTATCTTCCTCTTTGTTTATTTGGTAAAGCTCACAGCGTGCATTGATGACTACTCCTCGGAATATATTGAATACTCGTATTTTGCTTTGTTGTGATAACCAATCAATGGCATCGGCGTTTTCGGAATCGGTGGCGACAGGGCTACCTTTTTTCTCTTTCTTCTCATCCATCGATTCAGCCTCTTGCTGCGCGCGCTGTGTATCAAGTGCGGCGAAGGGGAGAAATTCCCGTTCCATTTTGGCAGCACTTTGCTCGATGAGTACATTTTGCACCTGATAGAATCGTGAAGTGAGGTCGCGCCAGCTTTCGGGATCGTTGGGGTTGGCAAAGATGTGAAATAGAATAGGTTGGCAATGCAGTAGCACCATCATGAGCCGGTTGGCTTCAATATTGTGTTGCAGCAGCTCGCGCAGAGCTTGGTTGCAGACTGGGACATCGCATGTATTGAGAAGCCCCTGCATTAGCAGTTGCTGACTTTCGGGGTGTTGGTTGCCGAGAACACCTCGCAGGCGCTTTTGTAATAGCGTCTTTGCCTGTTGATGTTCTATCATGTTCCCCATTGCGGCTACTCCTTCTCAGGGGACTGATACTGTTGCTGGTAGTCGGCACTGCGCAGTGCCGCTTGTTGGTTGCGCCAGAGATCGATGGCGGCATGGTTGCCAGATGCGAGGATCTCTGGAACATTCAACCCCTCGAATGCTAACGGCCGCGTGTAATGTGGCCAATCGATATGTGGTGATTCATGGAAGGAGTCCTGCAGCGCGGATTCGGCATTGCCGAGCGCGCCGGGCAAGAGACGGATGATGGCATCGAGGATTGCGAAGGCTGCGGGCTCGCCTCCGGAGAGGACAAATGCGCCCAACGACAGCTTGCGATCGACAAAATGGTCGACGCGGGCATCGATCCCTTCGTAACGGCCGCAGAGCAGAGTAATGCCTGAATAGGTAGCCAATTGACGGACGCCAGCTTGGGTGAGTGGTTCACCATCGGGCGTGAGCATGATGACTTCAGTGGATGGATCGATCGTTTGGGCATGGCGAATTGCAGCCACCACCGGTTCGGGCTTCATTACCATGCCGGGGCCACCACCATAGGGAGAGTCATCAACCTTGTGATGCTTGTCGGTACAGAAATCACGGATGTTGATGCAATCGACGCGACATAGGCGATTGCGAATGGCGCGTTGCGGAATCGAGCAGGATAGAGGCGAGGTAAAAAACTCGGGGAAGATGGTTAGGATTTGGGCGTGAAGCATGCGTCCATTCCGTCAGGAAGAGTGAGCCAAATTCGGTGGGAAGTGAGATCAACCTGGTGGATGATCTCTTCGGTAAAAGGGATCATCCATTCGCCACTATTTTGTTTTGACTGAATCACCAGAATATCAGTGGCGCCATGGTTTTCCAAGCGGGTAATGGTACCCAGTGGGGTCTTTTGTTGATCAAACGCTTCGCATCCGACGAGATCATGCCAGAGGTAGTCTTCAGCATCAATGTCGGCGGCGAGCTGTTCGCGCGAAGTAAAAATACCAAGCCCTCGCATAGCAAGGGCTTGGTCGCGATCCGTGATTCCGGCAATGGATGCCAGCAGTTGTTTACCATGTTGCCAGCATCGGGTCACCGTAAAGGGCTGATTGGATGTGACGCTAGTGCCAATGATCCAGCTTGAATAGTGGCCAATATGGTCGGCTGGGCGGCAGTCGGAGTGGATGATGCAGGTGCCCCGAATACCATGTGCGCCGCGAATGTGCCCCATCTGAATGAGGTTTGTGTCTGGCACGGACACCGTTCGACCAGGGTTTGGAGGGGTGTTTAAGCTGCTTGTGCTTTACGGATCAGGCTGGCAACGCGGTCGGAGACTTTGGCTCCTTGGCTGGTCCATGATTCGGCACGGGCAAGGTCAATTTTGATCTCTTCGGGTTCGCAGCAGGGGTTGTAGTAGCCCAGCTTTTCGATAGCGGCGCAGTCGCGACGCTTGCGCTCGTCGGTGACGATGATGGAGTAGAATGGGCGCTTTTTACGGCCGCCTCGTTGTAAGCGAATTACGGTTGCCATGGATTGGGAATTTACCTCCAAATTTTGGTGTTTGTTATTGCATGAGAGGTTGAGCCAAATGTTTCCCACCCTTGAAGTGAGTTATGCGGCCACCTTCAATTAGCAATTCAAAAGGGTCGCGCATGGTAGCGCCCAATTCGCAAAAGGGAACGAGGGATGGGGCGGAGCCACGGCGAATTTGCAGGCTTGCTATGCACGCCCCAATATTCGCAAGCTCAAACGCATTGCGTTTGATGCGGTCTAGGTATGGGGAAAAATGCTCATTTACAGTAGTAAACTCCGCTTTTTTGCCTTGCTATCAGAAAAACCGGAATCAATCTTCGCAGTTGCAGCCATTTTTGGGTAGGGTGCTCAGTAGTTACGATATTAGCTATGCATGAGACTCGGACGGGCGGCTTTGCCTGATGAACTGGAATTGGTTATGTTGAATATTCAGCGTTTCCTTGGTTGGGTGGTTTATGATGGAAAAAGCATGTTGCTAGTGTTGCCTCATTGCGTTTGGCTTTGTGTTTTGCACCGCAAACGCGTTGGTATGGTCTGTGAAGTAACTACTCAGCCCCTACCCAGAAAAGTATGGCGGTCACTTTGCGAATGGAGATGAACTTGATGAAATCATTGGGATATAACAACTTGACAAAAGTATTGCATCTGCTGGTGGTGCTGTTGATGATTGTGCAATTGACACTGGCAATGAATATGGAGCCGCCCCAACCGGGAGAGGTGCGAGAGGCGTGGCAATTGATGTTCTATAGTGGCCATAGATTTATTGGTCTCGGTATTCTGTTCCTGATTGTAGTCCATTTGCTGCACACCTTGCGTGATGCTGGAGATGAGAGTGCATGGCATGTGCTGTTTCCGTGGTTGCGCGATAGTGGGCGTCGGCAGCTGCTCAAGGAGCTTAAAATGGTACCGAGTTGGCTTAAGCATGGGCCGCCCCGTCAAGATGTTGGCATTGCATTGCCGGGTGCGATTCATGGTGCTGGATTGCTACTGCTACTGCTGATGGGATTGACCGGAGCCTGCATCTTTTTCGGTATGGCCGCTGATGGTAAGGTTAGTGCGAATATCGATGCAATTATGGATTTTCACGGGGATATCTTGGCCACACTGTTGTGGGCATTTCTTGTCGGACATGCAGGCATGGCTTTTTGGCACGAGTGGCTGGGACATGGCGCGAAAAGTCGAATTTTCTTTTTTTGATAGTCACTGCGTAGCACCCATTGAAAACATTCCGTAACTGCTCAGATCGCTTCCGGTTTGTGAACGCACTATTGAGGAGCCGTGTGCGTGAATAGCGCAAGCACGGTTCTGTGAGAGGCTGGAAGGGAAGTTACTTCGGGTAGACTCGACCTATCAGAAAAATAAGACGCAATCTGAGCAGTTACGGGTGCTGAGTGTTCACCGGGAATGCGGATGGGCGAGGGAACTTTCGAATCGCTCTGTAACGCCCTGGTGGCCGAGGAAGGCGATGATTGCCCCCATATCTGGGCCGTGGCTGGTTCCAGAAAGGAGTAAGCGCAGGGGCATGTAAAGGGCTTTTCCTTTGTGGCCGGTTTGTTGCTGAACGGCTTTGATCCAGCTGCGCCAATCCTTGATATCGGCCTGTTGCCATAGCGACAAAGCCTGGCTAAAGAACTCCTTGCCAGCCTCGTCGATTATTGCCTGGTCATCGGCAGCAAGTGTCGTCTTGACATCGAGCAGGCGGGCGAAGGCAGCGGCATCCTCAGCGCGACTCAGGTTGGGAGCGATCAGTTCGGCAACTGCTTCTAAATGCAGAACTTCTGTCTTTGGTAGGTGGGGTTGAATCAAGGGTGCCAATTCGCTGGCGGGCATGGTGTGGAGTTGTTTGGTATGCCAGCGCCACATCATATCATCCGACCAACGCACGGCGGAGGTAGAGAGGCGTTCAGCCTCAAAATGGGCGGGGAGTTGCGCTAAATTCGTGGCCTCCTCCGGCATGTTGGGATGGCCCAAGCGTGCCATTGCCTGGATGACGGCATCGGGAAAAAGCCCCTGCGCGCGCAGGTCGCGTACGGCAAATGCGCCACTGCGTTTGGATAGCTTGTGGCCTTCAGCATCAAGCAGCAGGCCGTGGTGGAGGTAGTGGGGCACCGAGTGACCCAATTGTTGTAGCAGCCACACCTGCCAGACACTATTGGTGAGATGATCATCGCCTCGCAGCACGAGGGTGATGCCATCGACGGTATCATCAATGGCATTGGGTAGCAGGAAGGTGAAGCTGCCATCGGAGCGCACCACTACCGGGTCATCCATATCCTTGTAGGCAAAGCAGATATCGCCTCGCAGGCGGTCGGGCACAATGATCTCACCGGCATTGGCATGGATTGCCAGCCGCCAGACGAAGGGCTCGCCACCCTCTGCGCGTTGTGTGGCAGTTTCGGTATCAAGGGTGCGGCAGCGGCCGGAGTAGCGTGGTGGCAGTCCACGGGAACTGGCCAGTTTGCGATCCATTTGTAGCTGGTGTTCGCTACAGAAGCAGCGGTAAGCCTTGCCTGCGGTGGCGAGTTGCGCCAGCGCTTGGCGATGGGCCTCTGCATGGCTACTTTGCAGTAGAATATCCCCGTCCCAATTGAGCCCCAGCCACTGCAGATCTTCGCAAATTGCATCAATGAACTGCTGCTGACTTCGTTCGGCATCGGTGTCTTCAAAGCGGAGCAGAAAACGGCCGCCTGCTTGCCGTGCTAGTAGCCAGTTAAGCAGCGCGGTGCGCACATTGCCTAAGTGCAACATGCCGGTAGGTGAGGGGGCAAAACGGGTGATGGTTGGTTGGCTACTCAATGGGTGGGCAACTCCTCAGGGTGCAAAATGACGAATTCGTCGGGGTGCAGGTAGCCTAGGCGTTGATGCACCAATTTCTCCTGTGTCTTGGGGTCGTGACGCAGTCGTAGGATCTCTTTAACCAGTTTTTTGCGCTGAACTTGAAGGTCGGCAATCTGCTGTTTTAGTTTAGATATTTCTATTTTCTCTTTGCGGTATACCGGATAGCCATGGTTGGAAAATAGCAGATCCCATACCAGCCAAAAAAGCAGCAGCGCGGCGATCATCCAGATGATGCCTCGCTGCCACCCTTGACCCATCGTAACTTCTCAGCTCACTTCCGGTTTTCCCGATAGCGGCGTTGAAAAATGCGCATTTACAGTAGTAAACTTAAGACTTTTCGCCTTGCTATCAGAAAAATCAGAAGCAATCTGAGCCGTTACAGCCATTTTCTTTGTAGATGCTGAGTAGTTATGACCCATCTCTGATTAGCCGATTTTGAAGGTATCGACACCGGCGAAACGGGCGCGGCTGCCGAGCATCTCTTCGATACGCATCAGCTGGTTGTACTTGGCCATACGATCCGTCCGTGAGGCAGATCCGGATTTGATATGGCCGGTGCCGAGCGCCACTACCAAGTCTGCAATGAAGGTGTCTTCGGTCTCGCCGGAACGGTGCGAGACAAAGCAGCGGTAGTTGGCATCTTTCGCCATTTGCACTGCGGCGAAGGTCTCGGTCAGGGTGCCGATTTGGTTGACCTTGACCAGCATCGAGTTGGCTACTCCCATCTCAATTCCTTGCTTCAAAATAGCGGCATTGGTGACGAATAGATCATCGCCCACCAGTTCGATTTTTTTACCCAACCGTTCGGTCATGATCTTCCAACCATCCCAGTCATCTTCAGCTAAGCCGTCTTCGATCAAGATGATGGGATATTGCTTACACCAATCGTCAAAGAAGTCGATCATTCCTACGGAATCCAGTACTTTACCCTCACCGCTGAGGCGATACTTTCCCTCACTATAGAACTCGGAGGCGGCGGGATCAAGCGCAATAAAGATCTCCTTGCCTGCGGAGAGCCCTACTTTGGTGAATGCCTCCATAATTGCATCCACTGCCGCCACATTGGAGGGCAGCATCGGGGCGAAGCCGCCTTCATCACCAACTGCGGTGTTGTAGCCCTTGGATTTTAACACCGACTTGAGGGCGTGGAAGGTCTCCGCGCCCATCTCTAGGGCTTGGGCGAAGCTGGTTGCGCCTGCGGGGACGATCATGAACTCCTGCAGATCGACATTGTTGTCCGCATGGGCACCACCATTGAGCACATTCATGCAAGGCACAGGCAGCAGGGTAGCATCATTTCCACCAAGATGTTGGAAAAGTGGGATCTTTTTCTCATCTGCAGTGGCGCGTGCAGCGGCCATCGAGATGCCGAGAATGGCATTGGCACCAAGGCGACCCTTATTGGGGGTGCCATCAAGGTCGATCATGGCCTGATCAATCGCCGCTTGATCGCTCGACTCCATTCCGAGAATGGCCTTGGCTAGCTCGCCATTGACATGACCAACCGCCTTACGCACCCCCTTACCTCCAAGACGGGAGGCATCACCATCGCGCAGCTCGACCGCTTCACGGGTGCCGGTGGAGGCTCCGCTAGGAACCGCTGCGCGACCAAATGCGCCCGAGGCGAGGGTCATATCGACCTCCACGGTGGGGTTGCCGCGCGAATCGAAAATCTCGCGACCATAAATTTTAGTGATTTCACTCATTGCTTTGTCTCCTTGCTTATATCATCTATGCGTTTAAGTACCTGTAATAGCGGCTGGAGATCATCCAGTCGCAGCGAATTGGGTCCATCGGACTTGGCGCAATCCGGGTCTGGATGCACCTCCATGAACAGCGCCGCCACCCCCACCGCCACGGCAGCGCGCGATAGTCCTGGCACGAACTCACGGTTGCCGCCGGTCGCTCCCCCAAGTCCGCCCGGTTGTTGCACCGAGTGGGTGGCATCGAACACCAATGGTGCGCCGAAGTCGCGCATCACCATCAATGAACGCATGTCGCTGACCAGATTATTGTAGCCAAAACATGCTCCACGCTCGCAGAGCATGATGTTGCGATTGCCGGTGGCGAGTGCTTTATTCAGCACATGGCGCATATCATGAGGTGCCAGAAATTGGCCTTTTTTGATATTGACCGGCTTGCCGGTGGCGGCCACACTGGTGATAAAATCGGTCTGGCGGCAGAGAAACGCGGGGGTCTGCAAAAGATCCACCACTTGGGCGGCAGCCACGGCCTGTTCTGGGGTGTGCACATCGGTGACTACTGGCACGCCGATCTCATTCTTGACGCGCGCCAGGATGCGCAGCCCCTCATCAATTCCCGGCCCGCGAAAGCCGTCTTTGCTGGTGCGGTTGGCCTTATCAAAGCTCGACTTGAATATTAGCGGTATGCCACACGATCTCGCAATTGTGGCGATTTTATCGGCCACCTTGAGTGTGAAGCTCTCACCCTCAATCACGCAGGGGCCGGCAATAAGAACCAAAGGCAGATCGTTGCCGATGGTGAGATCGGCAATCGTTGCATGTTGCTGGCTCATTGCTGCTGGTGCTTAATGCTGGCGTCAACGAAATCCGCAAATAGCGGATGTGGCGCGTAGGGGCGAGAGATGAATTCGGGATGAAACTGGCAGGCGACAAACCAGGGATGATCGGCAATCTCGATAATCTCGACCAGCGACTCATCTGGTAGGATGCCTGCGATCACCATCCCCGCTTGCTCCAGCTGCTCGCGGTAATGGTTGTTAAACTCATAGCGGTGGCGGTGGCGCTCACGAATTTCATCGCGCTGATATGCTGCATAGGTGTGGGTGCCCGCTGTGAGTCTGCATGGGTAGCCACCTAAGCGCATGGTGCCGCCAAGATCGCCATTCGATGAGCGGTGGACACGGGCACCGTCCCGTTCCCACTCTGTCATAAGACCAATGACGGGGTGTTCGGCATGGTGGTCGAACTCACTGCTGGTGGCATCTTCAATCCCTGCGACATGGCGGGCGAATTCGATCACGGCCAATTGCATGCCGAGGCAGATACCAAGGTAAGGGATGCCTCGTTCACGGGCATAGCGGATGGCGGCGATTTTTCCCTCGGTACCGCGCTCGCCAAAGCCGCCGGGAACGAGGATGCCATCGGCGGATTTCAACCCATCCATATCTGTTTTTTCAATCTTTTCAGCATCAACAAAGTTGACTTCGACCCGTGCCTCGTGGGCAATGCCGCCATGAATCAACGCCTCATTGATCGATTTGTAGGCATCTAGCAATTGCACATATTTTCCCACCATAGCAATACGAACGGTGCGGGTCGGGTGGCGGAACTTGCGACAGATATCCTCCCATGGTGTGAGATCGGGCTCGGTTTGCTCCATCTCAAAGTGATCGAGAATGGCGTGACCTAGGCCGCCATTGTGTAGTGACAGTGGTACACCATAGATAGTATCCACATCGGGGCCTTCGATGACTGCGTCGCGTTCCACATTGCAAAACAGGGCGATCTTGTCGCGTTGTGCTTTGGGGATCGGGTGCTCGGAGCGACACAATAGCACATCGGGCTGGATACCGATTTCGCGCAGTTTTTGTACCGAGTGTTGGGTCGGTTTGGATTTCATCTCGCCCGCTGAGGCGATGTATGGCACCAAGGTGAGGTGGAGGAAGGCGGTGCGTTTGCGACCTAGGTCAAAACGCATCTGACGAATCGCTTCGAGGAAGGGGAGGGATTCGATGTCCCCTACCGTGCCGCCGATCTCGACCAAGGCGATATCTGCATGTTGGTCACTAAGGGTCAGAATAGCGCGTTTAATGGCATCGGTGATGTGGGGAATCACCTGCACAGTAGCGCCAAGATAATCCCCCCTGCGCTCACGGCGGATCACCGACTCATAGATGCGGCCGGTGGTGTAGTTGGAGTGACGACCGGTAGTGATGTGCGAGAACCGCTCGTAATGGCCAAGGTCGAGGTCGGTTTCGGTGCCATCGTCGGTGACAAACACCTCGCCATGCTGGTATGGGCTCATGGTGCCGGGATCAACATTGATGTAGGGGTCGAGCTTCTGCATCGTCACCGTTAGGCCGCGCGCCTCAAACAGCGCCGCCAATGAGGCGGAGGCAATGCCTTTGCCGAGTGAGGAGACAACCCCGCCGGTCACGAAGATAAAGCGGGTTTTGGGGTAGGGGGTAGTGCTTGAGCTAGTCATACAGGTCGCGCAATGTAGCAACTCGCTGGCGCTTTCTCCACCGCACATGTGTTTTGTCAGCAATTCCCGCTAGCGCTTCGGACATGCTCAATCGCATGATTGGTTGTTTTCTGGGGTAGGCTGCGCCTGCCGATTGAATCGTGTGGCAATCCCATTCCGGCGCATTTTCAGGATGGAATGAGGGGCATGGTGTTATGTTTACCTTTATTTGAGGCGAATCATCCTCCATTCAGCAAGGGCTACCGAATCCGCACATGACCACTCTCTCATCTGTAGCGAAAGATGGGTCAAGGAGGAGTGCGGAGTGAAGCGTAGCAAGCTGCTTTCAAGACGCTCCGCTAACCAAACCTTAATAGTAACTACTCAGCACCCATTGAAAACATCCCGTAACTACTCAGATCGCTTCTCGTTCCCACGCTCCTGCGTGGGAATGCATAGCATACTTATCATGCTGCCTTAACCCCCGTATGTGTTCCCACGCTGGAGCATGGGAACAAGAATGGCAAGGCGGAAAAACGGGGTTTTCTACTGTAAATGCGCTTTTTTCAACGCCGCTATTGGGATAACCGGAAGTGAGCTGAGTAGTTACAGTTATTGTATAAATACCTGCTGCCTGCATTCCTATGCCTGTTGCTGCTGTTGCTCCAGCACCAACACCTACTGTGCTCCACTAGCTTTTTTCCTCTATCCCAAACAGCTCCAGACCCGCCGGATTACGGGATGGCCTCCCGAGCCTGGTGGATGTCGAACGAGGCGCGCATCATCCCAACCTGCTCAAAACAGGCGATCCAAAAACTCTCGATGGTGGCACACTTACCCAATTCAGGATACCGACTGCATAGATGGAGATGATGTTCATTATATTTGGCAAAAAGCCTTTTTTTCCAGCGATTTATCGTCCGTAGGCTGGGGCGTGAGAAGGGAGGAATAATCGCTTTAATGCTTTTCCCTAGCATCACCAACACCAATGCCGCCTGCTGCCTGTCCCATAGATAATGTCGTCGTGGCGGGATGCACTCGGGCAGACACGAACAGGTACGACCGCAGTCCTGATAGTGGCATAAGTAACGGAAAACTTTCACGAATGCTCTATCCGCAGTGCGGGTGTAGCTGCCATGGCACCAGAGACCACTCCTGCCGCAATATGGACATCGATCAGGTTTGCAATCCTGCGAATGATTTTTCAAAAAGATCTGATACTCCAAGACTGTTTTGATGCCTGGCAAAATGGTGACTCGAGTTGGAGCGGTGGTGTTCGATAGTAAATGAGTTGATGACATGCCCCAATACCGCAACCTCATCAGCACGATTGCAACCCATGCTGTCCCATGGACTCCAAGAAGAACCCCTTATTTCACCCCTAACTGATCGCGGGATCTAATGATGGTAGCTCCCTGAATCAGAGGAAGATGTAACAATTATCAGATCGCCTCTACCCGACTTCTAATGATAGACTTGCCCCCGACTGCTGGTGCTAAAAAAGGAGCTATCATGATGCCCAATGCTGATACTGTCGTTATCCTGGATTTTGAAACGACGGGACTCTCCCCTGACTGTGGGGATCGTGCCATAGAAATTGGTGCTGTACGGATTGAAAAGGGGGTCATTAAAGAACGGTTTCAAAAATTAATGAATCCAGGCCGGCCAGTTGACTCCTTTATTGCAAATTATACCGGGATTACCAATGCAATGCTAAAGGGCGCTCCATCCTGTGAAGAGGTGATGGGTGAATTTGCTGATTTTATAGGTGACCACAATCTGGTTGCGCATAATGCGTCATTTGACAAACGCTTCCTGGATGCGGAGCTGGCTCGGATATCCAGACATTATGCAGGTACATTTGCCTGTTCTATGCTGGTAGCCAGAAGGATTTATCAAGATGCACCCAACCATCAGTTAGGGACATTAATCGACCATCTGAATATCCCTGTTAAGGGTGATTTTCACCGGGCTCTGTATGATTCTGAAATGACGAGCCAGCTATGGCTGGCGATGCTGGAGAAGATTGCTGGTCACAGTAGTAGCCGCGCAATATCCTTTTCACTGCTGCAGAAATTGGCCAAAACACCGAAAAAAGGGGTTGCGAAACTGCTGAAGGGTTAATCTCTTCTCATAGATCGAAGGTAACTACTCAGAGTTTTGCAAGAGGCCCAATAGCTACAGGCCAGTATCGCCAACGATTTGATCCTCATTGTAGACTGGATGCAACAATGCATTGATATCCGACAGCAACCACGCCGGCTTTTTTCCCTCTTTCGCTGAACCAATCACAGAACGAAGCAGCAACAGATTACGACAACGCTTATGCATCTGCGCCGTCAACGCGCTACTTTGATCAAGCAGGCGCACAAACTCATGCTGTTTGTAGCGGGTATGGGTCAGCGTGTAATCATTCAACCACTGTTGCGCTGCCACCTCTCGACATCCCACTGCCGCATAAAAATCACGGGATGCGGGATCTACTACCGCGACCTCACGCAACTGATCAGCCACCTCAGCGGCATCAGGTAACGCAGGAGAGTCATCCACAGCGGGCTGCTGGGGAGGGATCTGGGAAAAGGTTTGGTCAGGAGCAAACCATGATGGCTGCAGCCACCAAAAAGCTACTCCGCCCGCAACAAGAAGCACCCCAGCAACGCCCACCCCCCACAACAAAGCCGACGATCGCCCTTTTTCCTTCGTTGGGGCCGCAGGCTGTTGCTTCGCACTTCTTCTCTTCGCTGACACCTGCGCTACAGGCTGAGAGGCTTCGGCAACATCCTGCTGCGCCACAGTGGATACCACTGGAAGCGTTTCACTTTTAGGCAAGGATTCAATCGCGATAACAAAGGGTTCACCACACGCCTTGCACCGCACCGTACGCCCCGAAGCCGCTTGCACCTTAGCACTGGCCGCGTAGCGTTTACGGCAGTGCGGGCACTGAAAAAAGTCCTTGGTTGGCTCTACGCTCAAAGTGCGCTCTCAGCCTCAAACATCAGGAAAATGGCCCCGCACAAAATCGGTAAACGCTGCGATCGGCATCGGCCGCCCGTAGTAGTAGCCTTGAATCTCATCACAGCCGTGTTCTGCCAGCCAATCTGCCTGCTCCTTCTCCTCCACCCCTTCAGCGATCACTTTAAGCGATAGGCTATGCCCAAGATTAATCATCGCCTGTACAATCAATCCCGCCTCACTATCGGTCACCATATCCTGAACAAAAGACTGATCCACCTTCAACTTATCCACCTTAAAGCGACGCAGATAGCTCATCGACGAATACCCGGTACCAAAATCATCCACCGATAACTGAATGCCGCGTTGGTAAATCCCCATCAAGATCGTCGCCGTGACATCGTTCTCCTGCATGATCACACCTTCGGTGAGCTCCAGTTCAAGATAGTTGGAAGATAGGCCACTACTGGCCAAAATATCATCAATCAAATCGAGCAAGGCGGTATCGTGAAACTGGCGGCTGGAGAGGTTCACTGCAACCGTCAAGGGAGGAAATCCTGCCTCCTGCAATCGCTTATTCTCGAAGCAAGCTTGACGCAATACCCAAGCACCAATCTCGGTAATCAGCCCACAATTCTCCGCCACGGGAATAAACTCTGCCGGAGAGACGCGCCCAAACTCCTCATTGTCCCAACGCAATAGCGCCTCCATCCCAATCGGCTTGGCAAGCGATGCATCCATGAATGGCTGATAATAGACAGTAAACTCATTATTCTCCAACGCCTTGCGCAGCCCTTTCTCAAGCTGCAAATGCCGTAGCGCCTTCGCCTGCATACTTTCCGTATAAAACTGGTGCCCGTTGCGGCCACTCTCCTTGACCTGATACATCGCCACATCGGCCTTGCGCATCAACTCATCCTTCTTCGAGCCATCATCAGGAAACATGCTTATCCCGATGCTGACACTAATGCGTATCTCATGCTGCTCGTGAATAACAGGTTCTTCCAACACCTTCTGCATCTTCGATGCAATCACCATCACATCTTCTACATGGTCAATATTGGTCAGCATCGCAACAAACTCATCCCCACCAATTCTGGCAACGATATCGGTACCGCGCACACACCCCTTGAGCCGTTGGGCCACCTCTTTTAGCAGTATGTCGCCAACATCATGACCCAAGGTATCATTCACATTCTTAAAATGATCCAGATCAAGGAACAGCACCGCCAAACGCTGATCATCCTGGCGACGAGAGACATGCTCCAATCGCTGCTTCAGGATATCCATAAAAAGCTTGCGATTTGGCAACTTAGTCAACTGATCATAATGGGCCAGAAAATAGAGCTGTTGCCGGTCACTAACATGCGCGCCCACCGCAGAGATCGCACCCAAATAATTTTGCACCTCACCACGGGTATTGCGAATGACACGAATCATCAACCACTGCGGCATCACCTTGCCATTTTTCAGCCGATTGTTGATCTCACCTTGCCAGATCCCATCCCGTTGTAATGCTGCCCACATCTCCTGAAAAAAGGCATCCTCATGCACCCGAGAACGCCACAGCGCTGGGGTTTTACCAACCACCTCGGCACGCGCAAAGCCCATCGTGGCGACAAAACGATCATTCACCGTAAGTATCTTCTGATCAGCATCCGTAATCAGCAGAGCCTCGCGCGAAGCATCGAACACCGTCGCCGCCAGCTTCAGCTCCTGTCCCAACTCTTGACGCGAACGATACAGGTGAACAAAGGAGTGCACCTTGGCCTCCACCAACTCAGGATTGAAGGGCTTGCCAAAAAAGTCCACCGCTCCAGCGTGCAACCCCTCCGCCACCAGCGAAGATGTCAAACCAGCCCCAGTAAAAAGAAGGACTGGAATATCATTACAGTTCGGTAACTTCCGCAATTCACGCAGCGTTTCCAGCCCATCAATCCCCATCAGATTGATATCCAGCAACACTACCGCTACATCCGGCTCCTCTGCCAAAATCTCCAATGCCCGCTCGCCACTCTCTGCACAAAGATGCAGATAATCGGGGGCATCGAGCAGATCACACAACAGTTCGCGATTGCGCTCCTCATCATCAACGATCAACAAGCGTACTTGATTAGGCAATTGTCATTCTCCCTTCTCCGCGCTCAATGTCAGCAACTGAGCCAACGCGCGATCAAAATCATCATTCACCACCTGCCACTGCGCTTCACTGGCATGGCGCATCTCCTCAGACGCTGCGCTCAACCTCGCCTCAATCACAGCAGGCGTATCATGTGCACGCATCACCAATCGTCGACGAAGTTCCTCCATCGATGGCGGCGACACAAAGATACGCTCCACGCCCGCTATCTGCTCAGCCACCTGTGCTGCACCCTGCCAATCAATCTCTAATAACACATCACGCCCTTGCCCTAGCAACGCCTCCACATCCCGTCGGCGAGTACCGTAACAGTTCCCATGCACACAAGCCCACTCAAGAAATCGCTTCTGCGCCACCTCACCATCAAATATTTCTCGACTCAAAAAGTGGTAATGGTCACCATCAACATCCCCAGGTCGCGGTTGACGCGTAGTGCAAGATATGGAGAGCGACAGATTTGGCGCATGCGCAAGCCACGCCTTGCATAGACTCGACTTACCGGCCCCAGAGGGACCCGAGACGACAAACAGGCGGCCACTACTCATGCGGCCACTGCTCGCGCAAAATTGGTCAGTTGCTGGTAGCGTGCCCACAGCACCTCCTCTATCTCATCATGTGCAGGATCGACCGGAATGCACTCAACCGGACAAACTATCTGGCACTGACTCTCTGCAAAATGGCCAACACACTCGGTGCAGAGTTCGGGATCAATCTGGAATATTTCATCGCCCAAATCAATGGCACCGTTGGGACATTCCAGCTCGCAAACACCGCAATTAATGCACTCTTGGGTAATCATTAATGCCATGGTAACTACTCAGCTCACTCCCGGTTTTCCTGATAGCGGCGTTGAAAAATGCTCATTTACAGTAGGTAAACTCCGCTTTTTCGCCTTGCTATCAGGAAAACCGGAAGCGATCTGAGCAGTTACAGCCATTTTCTGGTAGGGTGCTGAGTAGTTACATGCCATGATAATTATTCAGATCGCACCCATTGCGCATGCTCTCCATCACCACGAGGTTGATAACGATCAAGCGCCACCGCCACAAGCAAGCTGGCCGCCAGTACACCAACCCCAAGCACCACAATCGCATCCCACGGATAGCCACCATAGGGGGTAGTAATATCGGTGACCATTCCACGATCTAGCAGTGCCACCCCAATCGCAGGGATCACAAAACGGATCGCCAAATCAAACCAATCATCTGCCAACCAAACGCCAAGAATCGCCACCAATATACACATGCGAGCAATAAATGCCCCAACACCGCCGGCATTCACCATGAAAAAACCAACCCAGGCCAACCCCAACCCCAAGGTGAGTAAAATACGCATCAACACCTCGTAATGGCGCGCATAACGAAAGCCAGAGACATCAAGGATGTAATGGTGAAAACGCCGACCTCCAAAAAACCAGCCCACCACAATGCACTCAAGCACCACCACCAGCGTCAAGCCGTAATTGGTGATGAAATGATCGACGATATCCAGCCAGTAAAGACCATTATTCATAGAGAACAGCAGACTCAAGCAGAAGCCAATCAAGCAGATCGGGGTCACCACTTGACGGCGGCCCACCTTCAGCTTGTCGGTCACGGCAGTCACAAACGCCTCAATCAGCGAGAGACTCGACGACAGACCGGCCATAAACAACGCTCCGAAAAAGAGCATGCCAAATAGCTGAGGCAACAGCGGCATGCTGGAGATCGCCTTCGGATAGGCGACAAAAGCCAGGCCAATACTCTGACTCACCACCTCATCAAACGGCTTGCCCGACTGCTGTGCCATAAATCCCAGCGTAGCAAACACCGCGAATCCGGCAATAAAGGAGACCGCCGAATTGGCGAGTGCTGTGATGATGGCATACTTGGTCAGGTTCGCATTATCCGGAAGATATGAGGCATAGGTGGTCATAATACCAAAACCGATCGAGAGGGTGAAAAAAATCTGGGTAAATGCCGCTACCCACACCTTAGGATCGGCAAGTTTCGACCAATTTGGCGTCAGGTACCAATGGATGCCACTACTACCACCGGGCAGCATCAACGACCAACCGACCAATACCAAAATAATGAGAAATAGTGCGGGGATCATCACCTTGTTGGCCAGCTCAATCCCCCTAGTAATGCCACGGCCAACAATCCACCAATTGAGCCCCCACACCACGATCAGACCAAGAAAAACCGATATATTGGGCAGGCTCATGCCCAATGCCTGCTTGGCATCACCGACATGCAAGAATTGATGAAAAAAGTAGTTGTCAGGATCATTGCCCCAAGCCAGCAGGGGCGAGAAGGTGAAATAGTCGCCACACCAGGCAATGATCACACAATAGTAGGCCTCAATACCAAACATCACAAACACCACCGCCCACCAACCAATCCAGGCAAAGCGGGGGTCAATCGAGGCAAAGGCACGGGGAGTAGAAGCGCGCGCGTGATGCCCCAGCGCCATCTCCAGCAGCAGCACCGGAATACCAACCAGCAACAGCGCAATCACATAAGGCACCAAGAAAGCACCGCCACCATTGTCATAGGTGAGATAAGAGAAGCGCCAGATATTTCCTAGCCCAACCGCAGAACCAATCGCGGCCAGCACAAACCCCAAGCTACTGCCCCACTGCTCTCTCGCTGCCAACTGCCACCTCCGAATCTACCTTACCCGAGATGAACCTTAAAAAACATGCCGCACAGACAGCCGTATATTCAAGATCCCCTGTAACTACTCAGCACCCTACCCAAAAATGGCTGTAATTGCTCAGATTGCTTCCGGTTTTCCTGATAGCAAGGCGAAAAAGCGGAGTTTACTACTGTAAATGCGCGTTTTTCAACGCCGCTATCAGAAAAACCGAGAGTGAGCTGAGTAGTTACGATCCCCTTATCATTACAGCCACGCAGGCTAGCAGATCCGGCTCTATTGACTAATCTTTTCAATCACGCCTCGTGCCACCTAGGTCTAAATTATTGTAACTACTCAGCACCCTTTGAAAATATCCCGTAACGGCTCAGATTGTTTCTGGCTTTTCCGGTAGCAAGGCGAAAAAGCGGCGTTTACTACTGTAAATGCGCATTTTTCAACGCCGCTATCGGAAAAACCGGGAGTGAGCTGAGTAGTTACAAAAAACCAAGGGTTGTCCAATTTCATAGAAGAAAAGTTGCGTTATCCGGTTAAATCATTGCGAGCAGTCAGGGCTTCTCGAAATATTTTACATTCGGGAGGTTTCTGAAGTCAGTATCCTGAGTCCAGAGCGTGGCATGATGAATCTGGGCTGTTGCGAGAATCATGCTGTCGGCCATGGCTAGACCGTGTTCTTGCCCGAGCTTGGCCGAATACATGGCGATATTTTCATCGATCAAAATAACAGAGAATTGCTGCAGTACGCCCGCCGCTGCCAGAGCTGAGTCCTCATTGCGGGCTCTCATCACAACTTTGAACACTTCATGCAATACAATTGTGGGTATGATGATTCCTCCACTGTTTTCAATGGTCGGGGCGTATTGATCAGCGCCTTTTCCATCCAGAAAATACTCAAGCCAGCATGATGAATCAAGAATAATCATCAAAAACGATCTGACTTATCCCGGATGTTATCCATCTCAATGTCGCAACCTTTGAGCAGGCCGCGCAATGCTTTGGCTGATTTCACAGGCACAAGCTGAATGTGCTCACCATAAGGCATCGCCATCATTTTTTGACCCGGCTGAATATTCAGTTGTTCGCGCACCTTTTTTGGAATG
>JAUZRF010000127.1 GCA_030950645.1 Mariprofundales bacterium | reverse complement strand
GGGGAGCGTATGGTGTTACTCGCATCTGCTCCCGGGTTGGCTGCTAGAGCCGCCGGGCAACCGTCGGCGTAGATGAATGATCGTCTCCCTTCTCTCAAGGAAGGCAGACAAAACCCGGCTTACAGAGCCACTCCGTTTTTTTATTGAAAACTGCTCAGCAGTGCGACCCGCGACCCAGCTCTCGCGACCCTCCGGCCAGAAAAAAAGGACAGTATACTAATCTCTTTTGTAACTACTCAGATTGCTTCCGGTTTTCCTGATAGCAAGGCGAAAAAGCGGAGTTTACTACTGTAAATGAGCATTTTTCAACGCCGCTATCAGGAAAACTGGGAGTGAGCTGAGTAGTTACTTTCTATTTTTACCTTCTCGGGGCATCTGTAGCAGGAGTAATTCCACGCATTTTCAATAGATGAGCATTGTCTCGTTAAAGCGAGGAGATAAGTATACTGTCCCCTTCTGTCTGTCCTTCTGTCCCTTTTTCCCTATGTCAGTTGGCTTCCGCCTATGGGAGAAGCGGTCGATGGATGTGATTCAGGCGTTTGTCTGTCAAGCTTTTGAGAAAGGAGATAAGATCAGATCTCTCTTTTCTGGTCAACTTCAAGGGCTGAATCAAGTCATCCTGATGAACATTCTTCGGGTTGCCACCGTGGTTGTAATGATTGATCACCTGCCGCATGGTTGAAAATGCGCCATCGTGCATGAAAAACAGGAGTGAGGATGAATTATACAATGAAGGAGTTTTGAATGCGCCCATGTCATCCTTATCATGGGTCACCGCATAACGCCCGACATCCTTCTTCAGCGGGCCCACTTGGGGTACTCCAATATTGTGAAAGCTGTTATCAGTCAGCAGCGGTGCCGAATGGCACTCGATGCATAGCGCTTTGCCCTTGAACAGTTTGAAGCCGCGTTTGGCAGCGGACGAGAGCGCCTTGTCATTGCCGTTGACATAGCGCTGAAATG
This sequence comes from Mariprofundales bacterium, assembly GCA_030950645.1. Lineage (GTDB taxonomy): Bacteria > Pseudomonadota > Zetaproteobacteria > Mariprofundales > J009 > JAUZRF01. The sequence goes on along the minus strand of JAUZRF010000127.1, from coordinate 10,007 downwards.
GCGAATCTATGGCGAGCAGCGTGCGTTCGTAGGCCGCAATGGCCTTGGCAATATTTTTTGGTGTAGCATCCTTACCGAACACCTTGTTGAACTCCTTCTTATAGGCTGGGATGCTGTTGAGCAACTTGGCTCCCGCCGCAGGATTACCCCCCATTTCACCGGCGGCACTGATCGGGCCCATATGGCCGGGAAGTTCGCCTGTCTGCTGCTCCAGCGAGGCCGCTCTGCCATCCCAGAACAGGGAGGTGGAATAGGCCGAATTTACCCATGTGGGTGTCCAGCGACCAAGCTCGCCAGCATGGCCGAAGGCGCGGGCGGTGTGGCCACCACCACCAGCAAAGGGCATATGACATCCAGCGCAACTCATGGAGCTATTTTTAGATAGGCGGGGCTCGAAAACTAGTTGGTGTCCAAGTTTAATCTTCGCTTTGGACTGCGGATTATCTGCGGGTACAGGCACTGGTGGAAGCTTCCAGTCGGACAGATCCTCAGCATGAGCGGCGGGGATTGGAATGGCTCCAGTCAGCGCAAATATGGCAATGATAATGGCTGTGCGGAACATCCGCAGTCTTGCTTTGTAGTGCTTCATGATATTTCCTTTTCACTTTTGTAACTACAAATCTCACTCCTGATTTTCCCGATAGCGGCGTTGAAAAATGCGCGTTTACAGTAGTAAACTTAAGCTTTTTCGCCTTGCCATCAGAATAAATCAGAAGCGATCTGAGCAATTACGGGATGTTTTCAATGGATGCTGAGTACTGAGTAGTGACCACTTTTTTAAAGATGAGAGATCAGTTAGGGATAGTTCCTGTATGGGGAATATTGTTCACTATTTTATTTTTGTCAAGTGGTTTCTGGTGGTGGCTGGATATCTTGGGCGCTCACCAAAAGTGACCCACTTATGCTCATGTGATGATGCGCGGCAATGGCGATATGGATATTTTTTGCTCGGATAAAAATAGATACCGGTTTCTGTTGTTGCTGTAGGATGGCCGTTATCGTTTTAGATTCCAGACACATGCGTTATGCGGCGATGGCGTTGCCTCGGCAAAGCCACGCCATTAGCGCTGGCATCGCATTGGCATTCGGCATCAGCAGCTCCACCTTGACCCACGGATGCCACGCATCCACCACCTGACGACACTGTTCAGCATAGGTAAAGTCTACCGTATTAACCACATTGATCACCAACCAGATTTTCGCCCGTGCACAATGGTCGAGCAGTGCTAGATGGCTCAGCGCTTGGCTCAGACAGCCTAGCCTTGCACGCACCACCAGCACAATCGCCACCTCTGGCATCGCGTGTATCCAATCAAGCTGGGTAAAGCCGCTCGCTAGTGGCACCATCAGTCCACCAACCCCCTCAATCAAGGTAATGCCTGGCTGACTGATACGCTGTTGGCACCACTCCAGCAGATGGTCAGAATCTATCGGCTGATCACACCATGGAGCTAGGGGGCGCGAATTGGTATACAGGTTAATATTCGCTTGTTGCGGCTGCAACTGTTGCAACAGCGCAACATCACTGTTGACCGCCTCTTCCTCCGTTCCACATGATGCCTCCACCCCACACGCCACCGGCTTGAGCGCCGCTGCAGCCACCCCCCGCGCCTGCAACGCGCGCAACAGCAATGCAGTAAGGTAACTTTTCCCGGCATCGGTATCGTTGGCGGTGATGAAAAGCGCGCGGTTAATCAACTCCACCTACTTGCTGGTCAGGTTATGCACGCCATCCCAGTCGGCAGGTGGCGGGGTGGCGATCAGGTTGTGTAGGCGTTCAATCATCACCTGATAAAGCCCATCCTGTGGCCCTTGCTGCGGCCAGCGCTGATCCATCTCCACCATCGCCTCTAGTGCGGCGGTGAAATCGTGCTGTTGCATCAACTCCCAGGCAGCGCGGTACTCTCCGTCGCGCGCGATCTCGCTCTGCTCAACCCTGCCCACCTCGCCTAACGGCTCCATCAGCTCCACCGGAGAGGAGCGCCCCACCACCCGAACCCGATCAACAAAACGGCAATAGATGCGATCGTTAATCATGTCACGGGTGTCACCGCTAACCAGCATCCGCACCTTGTACTGCTTGCCCACCCCCTCCAGCCGCGCCGCCAGATTCACATGATCGCCCATCATGGTGTAGTTCATGCGCGCTTCGGCACCCATGTTGCCAACCACCATCGGGCCGCTATTGAGACCAATGCGAATATTGACCTCCGGTAGCCCTTTCTCCGCCCAGTTCTTACGCATATTCATTAATGCCCACTGCTGCTCTAACCCTGCCATGGTGCATTGGTAGGCGTGATCCGCCATCGGCAACGGTGCGCCAAAAAAGGCGATCACCGCATCGCCCTCATATTTATCGATAGTACCACCACGATCCAGAATAATGGTGCTCATCACCGATAGGTATTCGTTTAAAAAAGCAACCAGCTCCGTCGGAGTCATCTTCTCAGAAAAGCTAGAAAAAGAGGCGATATCTGAGAAGAATGCCGTCATGACCCGCTCCTCACCACCAAGCTCCAGCATCTCCGGATGATCGGCCAACTTTTCCACCAGCTCTGGTGACAAATAGCGCGAAAAAGCATCGGTAATAAATGAGCGTTTGCCTGCCTCCACCACATATTCAATCAATGTGGTCGGCAGCGTGGTCATCCACACCCCCCAAATCAGATAGGTTACTTTAATCCACAAATGGTAATGAACAAAGCAGAAAAATGCCCCATAAGCCAGCAATATCGGCGCAAAAATCACCACGCCACCCTGGGTGATTGCACTGCGTCCACGCACCGCCCAACCCAACACCATGCTCAGCAGCACCACGCTGAGCAGTTCACATATCTCAAGCCATGCCGGCCGTCGCAGCGCCTCATGATGCAGCATATTGGAGATACCAGCAGCATGGTTCTCCACTCCAGGAAACTTGGCATCAAACGGAGTCGGCCGTAGATCAAAAATCCCAATCGCCGTAGCACCAAACAGCACCAATGCATTCTTGAAGACGGCGGGATCCGCGCGGCCAGCCAGCACATCGGCCGCCGATACATGGGTAAAGGTCTTGCCTGGCCCGTAGTGGTTCAGCAACATGGAGCCGTGCTCATCGGTGGGAATCGTGTGGTCACCAATCGTCACCTTGAACACCCCGGTATTATCCGCAGCCATCGTGAATGGCGCATGGTTGAGATAGACGGAGAGGGTCTGCATACTCAAACTGGGCAATACCAAGCCATCGCGTTGCGCCATCAACGGTACCTTGCGCACCATGCCGTCACTATCAGGGAAAAAATTAAAAAAGCCCTCGGCATCAATGGCAGAGGCAAAGCGTGCTGTATTGCCCTCAATCGCTGCAATATAGGGGATCATTTGCGCACTACCCTTGGCCAATTTGGCCTGATAAGCCGATGCCGATGCCGTCCACATCTCATCATCCAGCTTAGCCTGAGCTACTTTGGTGGCATCGATCTTATTGCCGTAGAAGAAATAGCCCTCGCTGATCTTATCACGATACTTGGCGAGCACCCTCTCCAACTGTCCATCAATATCACCGATGGATTGATGCTTCGTCAGCCAAACTGCGGCATAAGGATCGATCTGCTGACTCTGCTGCATCAGATGTAGTGATTCCGTGAGCGGATTGCGCTGAGGCTCCGAAAAGATGATATCAAAGCCCATCGCCTTGGCGCCATATTGGCCCAGCACCCGATCCACGATGGTTGCAATGTGATCACGCGACCACGGCCAACGACCAACCTCAGTAACCGATGCATTATCAATCGCCAAAATAACAATATGTGGATCATGGGGAATAGGGCCGCGCAGCACAAAGCGTTCATCCAGCGTTTTTTGCTCGATGTGCTCAAGAAATGTAGGCTGCATTAGTGCCAATAATCCCGCCAGTAGCGCCATCACAATCACTAACGGCATGCCAAACAACCGCGCATGGCGTTCGACAAAGTCGGTCATTATTTTCAACATGAACGCTCCTACGCCAGCGGACTGCCAGGCCGTTGCCACGGAATATTACCACGCGATTCAAATGCCACCCGCATCACCAGACCCGTTGCAGCAAGCATCGTTGTCAAGGCGGATCCACCGTAACTAATGAACGGTAGCGGCACGCCAACCACCGGCAACAACCCAGATACCATGCCGATATTGACAAAGGTGTAAATGGTGAACATCGAAGCTACTCCCAAACAGAGCAGGGCACCAAAACGGGTATGTGCCACGGCGGCAATCATCAAAATTCTCCCAATCAACAGGATAAAAAGAAGCAACAGCAATGCTGTAGCCAGTAACCCTCCCTCTTCCGCCAGCACCGAAAAAATGAAATCGGTATGTTGCTCAGGGAGAAAATGGAGCCGCGCCTGAGTACCATGCAGAAACCCTTTGCCAAGAATACCTCCCGATCCAATCGCAATGATCGATTGAATCACATGGTAACCTGCACCCAACGGATCGGCTTGGGGATTAAGAAAGGTACGCACCCGCCGTTTTTGATAATCATGCATAAAGTGCCACATCAACGCCAAGAACAGCGGGCTTGACAGCACCATCGCCAACAACCAACTCCATGGAAACCCAGCCATAATTACCAGTGCTGTTGCCTCCATCAAAATAATCAAAGCCGTGCCAAGATCGGGCTGCTTCACGATAAATACTATGGGGATTAAACACGCCAGCAATGGTGGCAACAAGGTGCGCCAATGGTTCGCGCTACGGCTGGCAAACCAGTGCACGAATAACAACATCAGCGACCATTTCACTAGCTCAGAGGGCTGCAACCGAAATGACCCCAGCGTTAACCAGCGCCGCGCGCCCATCTGGACATCACCCAACAGCGGCACCAATACCAGCAGCACCAGCGATACCACAAAGAGCGGCCAGATCAGCAACCCCAGCAATCGCAGAGGCAACAGGGTGCAGCCCATCAGAACCAGCAACCCCAACCCCCAAAACTGCATCTGCCGCCACCAAAGCACATGATTCCCTTGGTGCACTGCCGAGTAGAGAGTCAACATCCCCACCACCGCCAGCAGCAGAACCAACAGTAGCAACAGCAGATCGGGCCGAGGCCGGTACCAGGGCTGGATATCACTCATGAATCATGTGCCGAGTTGATTGGGTGTTTGGCAGCATGTTCCATGGCATAGGCATCAATAATAGCGCGAGCAATGGGCCCCGCCACCTTGCCTCCATGGCCTCCATGCTCAACAAACACCGCCAGCGCAATTTCAGGATGTTGAAAAGGTGCATAGCCCATAAACCAAGCATGATCACGATCCCGTTGCATCACCCTCCCTTTGATTTTATTACCATGCGCATCGCGTTTGGTGCGCACCACTTGTGCCGTTCCCGTTTTTCCTGCGGTGGCCAGCTTCGCTTGGCTCAACGCCCGGTGTCCGGTACCACTCCAAGAACTAACGACATGCCGCATCGCCTGCCGAATCGTCTGTAAAGTGTCGCCCTGTACCACAATCTGCCGCTCTATCTGTGGGGGTTGGTTCGCCAATAGCGTCAAGCGCAGCAGCTTGCCCCCATTTGCAATGGTGGCGGCAACTCTTGCCATCTGAAGCGGGGTCGTGGTAACCGATCCTTGGCCAATCGCCGAGATCATGATCTCACCGCGATACCAACGCCGCTGCTCGCGTATATGATGCGGGTTGGCGCCAGGAATATGCCCTTTTACCTCACCGAAGAGCTCAATGCCTGTCCTCTCGCCCAGCCCCCAATCCCGCGCAGTGACGCTAAGGTGTGCCATGCCCAACTGATCTCCCAACCTATAAAAGAATACATCGCACGACTCGATGATTGCCCGAGTTATCCCGATGCGCCCATGCCCGCGGTGCTTCCAACAGCGTAATTTACGGTCAGCCAAGGTAAGAAACCCTTTGCACACTGTCGTGCTATGCACCAGAGGGGCATGAAAACGAAACCCTGCCAACGCAGTAATTAACTTCATCGTCGAGGCTGGTGGGTAGGCCGCTTGGATGGCACGGTTCAGCAAAGGCTTGCTGGGATCAGCAAGCCACTGATTCCAGCGCGCTTGCTCCAGCCCGGTGATGAACAGGTTGGTGTTATAGCCGGGCTTGCTAAGCAGAGCGAGTACCTCGCCACTATGCACATCAAGCACAGCCACCGCACCGGTACGCGACCCCAATGCTGCAGATGCCGCCTGTTGCAGAACAATATCAATCGAAAGCCGCACCGGCTTACCGACTTGCGAAGGCTCCCGACTGAGAATGCGCACCCGGCGACCTCGCGCATCAACCTCCTCCTGCCGGTATCCGGCCGTCCCGTGCAATTGGCGCTCAAAGGCACGCTCCACCCCACTGCGGCCCACCAATTCGCCGCTATGTACCCCCTGATGCAAATCATGACGATTGGCGAGCGCCAGATACCCTATCAAATGCGAGGTCTGTTTAGAAAAAGGGTAATAGCGATAGCTGGATGCTTCAATTTCAATGCCGGGCCAATGGTATTGGCGACTGGCAATAGGGGCAGCCCGCGACCAAATCAGTTTATCCTGCAACAGTACTGGGCGATCAGGACGATGATGGCGAATCCGCCGCGCAATCAATTGGCGCTGGCGCGTACTCCACGCCAATTGCGCACCAAGAAAGTCAAGGGTGGCACTCAGATGCTCCACTCGCTCCGGAATCAAGCTCAAGCGATATGATACCCTGTTCTGTGCTAACACCACCCCATGCCGATCCAGAATCTCTCCACGCAACGGCAGTTCAGGCACCATCTCCATACGATTCTCTTCAGCTTGAAGAAACAACCCCTCATGTTGCTTCCATTGGAGTTGCACCAGACGCCCAGTCACCACCAGCAGCAATAACAGCATGATGCCAGAAGCTACCATCATCCGTGTCTCAAATTCTGGCCTGATTCTTTGCTGTGCGTGAAGCTCCATTTACAGTGCCGTCACCGGCTTGCCATCAGGCGGCAGCACCTTGCTCCGAATCCGCACCAGATACCATAGCGTGATGGTAAGCAATAGCGTCAATACGATATCAGGCCCTGGCCAGCGCTGCCATGTCATCGGTAGCAGAGCAATCACAATGAGCAGCACGCGTTGCGGTAATGCCGTCCCCAAATGCACATCACACCAGATTACCAGAATCAACCCCAGCACCGTCATCATTGCACACCATGGCCAAGGCACCCAATACAGCACCATGTCATGGATCATCAATAGTGGTAACACCCACGGCCAACGGCCTCGCTTGGCGGCCACTGCGGCAATCAGCAGCGCAGCACCCCAATCCGGCTGGTAAGCGACTGCATCCAATGTGAGATTGAACAACATGCCACACCCAGTGGCCAAAATAATAACGACGACCATCATGGCGATAGTGGTGGTGAATGCCGACGATGCGCGACCGCCAGCCAACGCATATGCTGCCACTGCGCCACCGGCGAGGCATCGACGGCAACAAACATACTGCCAGCTTGTGGCGTCACGCGTTGAATGGTAGCGACAGGAATACCCAATGGTAACAACCCCCCGGCACCGCTAGTTATCAGCAGTTCGCCCATGGTTGGCCGCTCCCGTTTGGCAACCATGTTGACCATCAAGGAGGTGTCGTCTCCGCGAATCAGTGCCGCCACGCGCCCCAATTTATTGGTGACAGGAATCGCAATCGAGCCATCAAAGATGGTGCGCACCGTAGCATAATCACCATGCACCGCCGTCACAATACCAACCAATCCCGAGGCCGCAATCACAGCATCATCTACCGCTACGCCCGTCACAGCCAGCAACAGACCATGCTCGGGAACACCCAAGCTACGAGCAACAACTTCCGCAACATGCCACACATAATCGGATTGGATGGGTATCGCTAACAGTCGGCGCAATTCGGCGTTTTCTTGGCGCAAATATTGCAACTCTCCAGTTTGGGCCGATGCTCGGTGCAGCCGTGCATTCGCATGGGAAAGTTTCGTCTGAAGCATGGATTGGCGTTGCAACCACTGCGACGCATGTTCCACCCAACGGCTTGGTGCTCGGAGCTGCTCAATGAACGGTGCCGACCACAACAACAGACGCTGGCCAACATCCGCATGCCGTCCACCAACCAATGCTGTGATAGCAAGTACCGTGATTAGTAGCAGCATGAAAATACGATGCATGGTAACTACTCAGCTCACTCCCGGTTTTCCCGATAGCGGCGTTGAAAAATGCTCATTTACAGTAGTAAACTCCGCTTTTTCGTCTTGCTATCAGGAAAACCGGAACCAATCTGAGCAGTTACATCCATTTTTGGGTAGGGTGCTGAGTCGTTACGATGCATGTTAGAAACGGGTCATGCTACGGCAGACTTGACCTAGTGAGGGGGCGTGAAAATCTGATGGCTTCGCAAGAAGTCATCATCGCGCCCATGGGTGTGCAAACCAACACCTTGCAATGCAAAACATTGGTTGGTACGGCAAATGAAAATCGCATTTTCGCTTGCCATCAGGGCCTCTTGCAAAAAGCTCACGGACGGGATTTTTGCGATGGAATCAAACCTCACTCCTCGAACAGCACCACCCGCAAACGATCCAACTCCTCAAGCACCATGCCACTACCAAGAACCACACACTCCAAAGGGTTATCCGCCACACTAACCGGCAACCCCGTCTCATCACGAAGCAGTTGATCCAGCCCCGAAAGCAGTGCCCCGCCACCAGTCAACATAATCCCTTGATCAACAATGTCCGCCGACAGCTCTGGCGGAGTTCGCTCTAAGCATACCTTGACCCCTTCAACAATAGCATTGATCGGCTCACTAATCGCCTCAAGCACCTCAGAATCTTCCAAGGTCATGTTTTTTGGCACACCATTGATCAGATCGCGCCCCTTCACCTCCATCGTAATTGGCTCAGCTCGTGGATAGGCACTACCAATCTGAATTTTTATTTTTTCGGCGGTGGATTGTCCAATCAACAGACTAAATTTGCGTCGCATATGGTTTACGATGGCGTCATCCATTTTATCGCCGCCCACGCGCACTGAACGGGAGTAGACGATGCCTCCGTAGCTAATCACTGCAATTTCACTGGTGCCGCCGCCAATATCCACCACCAACGATCCGGAGGCCTCGGTCACGGGTAAACCCGCACCAATTGAAGCCGCCATAGGCTCCTCAATCAAAAACACCTGGCGCGCGCCAGCGGAGAGGGCTGATTCACGGATCGCACGCCGTTCAACTTGGGTAGAGCCGTAGGGGATACAGATGACAATCCGTGGAGCAATCCCCCAATTGCGCTTATGCACCTTGCGAAGAAACTGTTTAAGCATCTCCTCAGTGACCACAAAGTCGGCAATAACGCCATCCTTAAGCGGACGGATCGCCTCGATTGATGCCGGCGTTCTACCCAGCATCGCCTTGGCATCCGACCCCACAGCCAATACCCGCCGCGGGTGACGACTATCTCCGTTGTGTACCGCAACGACTGATGGTTCATTCAGCATGATGCCTTCATTACGAACATAGATCAGCGTGTTAGCCGTACCTAAATCAATCGAGATGTCACGAGAAAAAAAACCGAAAATGGATTGAAACATGAATCCTGCCCTTAGTCAGAGTGTCACGGCAGCTTGGAGTGCCGTGTAAAAAAATCGAGGCAGCATATTTTTTTATGGGTAGTTTGTAAACAAACAGGAACGCTAACCCCGAATCAATTCCGCCAAAATTAGCGAAATCCGTCAAAAAACATAACATATTCTGCACCCTACCAGAAAATGGCTGTAACAGCTCAGATTGCTTTTGATTTTGCTGATAGCAAGGCGAAAAAGCGGAGTTTACTCCTGTAAATGTGCATTGTTCAACGCCGCTATCGGGAAAATCAGCAGTGATCTGAGTGGTTACATACGGAGAAACACTATGGCATCGTAAATAAATAAATCGTTGGTTTACGCGCTGGATTTTTGTTTGGTTTCAAGGCGAAAAAGCGGCATATAGCACTGCTATATAAGGCTTTTTACAACGAAGAAAGCAAGCAAAAAGACAAGTGAAAACCGA
>JAUZRF010000126.1 GCA_030950645.1 Mariprofundales bacterium | reverse complement strand
TCACGGCGAATTTATTCTAACCTAAAAAACCACTAAATTGGGCGGGTTTCATTTTTTTGAGATCACCAACCTATTGTTTTGTTAGAGTAAGACATCCTCAAAGAATCAAGACGAGAAGTTTGATTAGGTTCCGTTTATTTTTGCAATAATATTAGATAGTTAGCTGTTATAATAAATTCGCCGTGGTTACAGCCTGCCCATGATTCCACAAGCCGTTCAGCCTTAATCCCCCCAACCAACAGGAGCGATTCCACCATGCGTCCGATTCATCACATTCTCGTGCCGACCGATTTTTCAGCATCGGCCACCCAAGCCGTCAACACCGCCGCCGAACTCGCGCAGCGTTTCGATGCGGATCTTACCCTGCTTCATATCGTTGCTCCCCAGTATTATCTGCCGGATATGGTTCCACCAACCATGCCAATGATGACAGATATGACCGCTGTGTTGGAGGAGGCCGCCAACAGCAGGCTGACCGAACTCCAGGCATCGCTCAATAGCAAGCTCCAACAAATCACCGGCGAAGTGAAAATTTCCACACTCAAGCCAGCCGATGCCATCTGCCAGTTCACCGATCAAAACGCCATCGATCTCATTGTCATTGGTTGCCATGGACGCACTGGCCTGATGCACCTATTGATGGGCTCCACCGCTGAACATGTGGTGCGTTATGCTAGCTGTCCGGTGTTGATCACTAAACTTGAGCAGAAGGTAAAGCCGAAGCCGGAGTAAGCTGCCGCATGACCCTGCACACCTACCGCCCATTCGACGAGGAGCTCGCCAAGCTGCGTGACCAAGTGCTGCTAATGGGTGGCATGGTTGAGCGCGCGATTCAGGATTGCATGACGGCATTGATTGAGGTTGATGATGACTTGGCGCAGCTCACGATTGAACGCGACAGCACAGTCAATTCAATGGAGATTGAGAGCGATCATCTGGCACGCCAGGTGATCATTCGCTACCAGCCGGTTGGACGCGATCTCCGTGCCGTCATGGGGGCAATCAAGGCGGTAACCGATCTCGAACGCATGGGTGACTTGGCGGTAGATATCTGCCGAGAATCGCTCGGCATGGAGCGGCGTACCCGTGAGCAGGAGAAATCCTTGGTGGTTATGGCGGATCGGATCCGCCAACAGGTGTGCTATGCCCTGCGCGCCTTCTCTATTCGCGATTACCACTATGCGCTAACCGTCATCGACCTCGACCAGTATGTCGACATCCTCTGCCGCAACTACGAGCGCGCCATGATGGCCATCATTATGAAGGATCGCGCACTGATCTCCGCTGCGCTGGCGCTGATCAACATCGCCAAGGCGCTCGAGCGCATCTCTGATCACGCCACCAACATCTGCGAAATGGTGATCTACATCCGACTTGGCCATGATATTCGCCATCTTGATCGCGAACAGGCGCTGAAGGTGCTCAATCTGGAAGAGGGGGACTGGACGCCGCCAACCCAATGGTAGCCAGCAGCTCGATCACCATTGATGCCCGCGTTGAGGGGCTGATGCAACGCCAGGCCATGCTGAAGGGGTGGTCACGCCAAACCTTGGCCAGCTACCTCTCAGATCTGACCAAAACCACGCAGTTCCTGACACAGCAAACGCCGCCTTACACCCTGTTGGATGCTGATCGCGAAGCCCTGATGGGCTATCTGATGCACCTCACCACCGAGGGGCTGAAACGCGCCACTATCTCCCGCCGCCGCAGTGCACTCTCAGTCTGGTTTACGCTATTAATGGAGGAGGGACTGCGTGAGGACAATCCAATACGCAACCTACCCCGCCTGCGCCCCGAACGCCGATTACCCCAATCGATCAGTGAGGAGCAGGTCGAGCAACTCCTCGCAGCACCCGATACCGAAGATGTTCGGGGGGTGCGCGATCGCTGCATGTTGGAGCTGATGTATGGCTCAGGCTTACGCGTCTCCGAGTTGGTCACACTACGATTGGGCCAAGTGGATCGCACGCTCGGTGCGCTACGCATTATCGGAAAAGGTGACAAAGAGCGGCTAGTTCCCTTCGGAAAAGAGGCGGAGTACTGGCTTATCCGCTGGTTAGAGGTGCGCCCATCTCCCTCCATAAAAGGATCCTCCAGTAGCGGCATCCTGTTCCCAGGGAACAAACAGCGACCCATGACCCGGCAAAACTTCTGGCTACGGCTACGCGACTATGCCAGAAAGGCCGCCATTAACCCGCTACCTTCTCCCCACAAACTGCGCCATGCCTTCGCCACCCACCTGCTCAACCATGGTGCCGACCTGCGCGCGGTGCAGCAACTGCTCGGTCACGCCAACATCACCACCACCGAGATCTACACCCATGTTGCCCAAGCAAGGTTAAGCCAGCTGGTCGATCGCATCCATCCACTAGGCGGAGAGAATCTCCCCTCGTAGCAGCGCGAAAGGCCGCGCTAAATCGGGGACAGTATACTATTTACTCAACGCTTTTCTTTCTACCCTTATTTCTCGTTCCCACGCTCCTGCGTGGTAATGCATACCTAGTCTGTCATTCGCGACAACTACCAGAGCATTCTCTCACAACATCCGCTTGGCTAGATGCAAGGCACTCCAAAGCAGCGTGAATA
>JAUZRF010000125.1 GCA_030950645.1 Mariprofundales bacterium | reverse complement strand
ATTGGGTAAATGCGCCGCCCTTAAGATTGTCGCGCATTTGCCCAAGAACAAGAAAACCAAGCGCAGCGTGCTATTTGCACGAGAGCATTGGTTGACGCCGTTATTGGGTAAATGCGCCGCCCTTAAGATTGTCGCGCATTTGCCCAAGAACAAGAAAACCAAGCGCAGCGTGCTATTTGCACGAGAGCATTGGTTGACGCCGTTATTGGGTAAATGCGCGGCAATCTTGGTGGTTTATCAGCGTACTAGCTCGTTCATCTCCATAATCGGCAATAGAATCGCCATCGCCAAGGTGCCGACCATCACCGCCATCGCCATCACCAACAGCGGCTCCAGCACCGTCACCAAGCGCTTCAAATTGCGTGACGACTCAGTTTCATAGCTCTCGGCAATGCGCAGCAGCATCGAATCAAGCTTTCCACTCTGTTCGCCCACGGCAATCATGCGCACCGCCAGATGGGGAATATAGCCACTCTGCGCCAACTTGCCCGCCAGGCTTTCGCCCTCGCGCAAGGAATCGCGGGCATTCATCACCGCTTGGCGCACCGGCAACAGTGCCACACTCTGCGCTGCAATATACATCGCCGACAGCACCGGCACGCCGCCCGATAACAGCATCCCCAAGGTGCGCGCATAGCGTGCGGTTTCGATCTTACGCAGCAACCTCCCGACCGCAGGAAGCATCAATAGAGCCCGATCTCTCGCCATCTGTACCCGAGCTTGCCGCATCATCACACGATAGAGCGTCCCAATCAAAAATAGTGCCAACAACAGCCAAATCCCGTGGGCACGCAACCATCCAGAGAGCGTAATCAACATCTGCGTTAGCCATGGCAGATGCCCCCCAGCGCGCGCAAACACCCCCGCCACTTGTGGTACCACCACCGTCAACAGGAACACCATCACCACCACACCAAACAGAGTAATAATCAATGGATAGAGCACTGCGGACAGAATATCCTGATTCAGTTGTTGACGATGTTCCAGCAATTCAGCCAATCGGGCTGCCACCGCATCCAATTGCCCGGTCTCCTCACCAGCGGCCACCATGTTGCACACGGTGTCATCAAACCCTTGGCGCTCCATAGCAACAGCCAGCGAACTCCCCTCCACCACCTGTTGCCGCAGGAAAGCGATCGCCCGCATGGAACGGCGAGTCTCCATCCCCTCGGCAATCGAGCCCAGCACATCTACCAGTGGCATGCCCGCATCCAACAAGGTGGCAAGCTGCTGCAAAAAGGTCACGGTCTCTGCCTGACCCAAGCCGCGCACCGGACGCTTACCCTCATGGGGTGCCGCCTGTGCCAACGCATTCAGTCGACGGAGAATCAGCCCCTGAGCCTTGAGTTGCATTCGAGCTTCCCGCTCCGAAAGCGCCTCAATCTCACCGTTTTTTAAACGCCCACGGCCATCCAACGCCTGATATACGAATAGGCTCATTCGTTATTGTTCCAGAAAGTAGTCAAATCAGTCAGACTCCACCACCACAGTATCTTGCCGGGTTACCCTCAGCACCTCATCTACGCTAGTGATGCCTGCCGCCACATGCCGAGCACCATTGTGTGCCAACGACTCCATCCCCTCTTGTGCTGCCAACCGTTTGAGATCCAACAGCCCCTTGCCATCATGAATCGCTCCCCGCATCGCATCGGAGATTCTGAGCATCTCATAGATGCCGATCCGCCCCAGATATCCAGTTTGCATGCACTGATCACAGCCCCGAGGGTCATAGATCTGCGCAACATCGGCAAACATTGCGGCATCAACCCCCAGCGCCCGCGAATCCGACAATTGAACCTCGCGGGCTTGCTTGCAGTGGGGACAGAGCTGACGCACCAGCCGTTGCGCCTGCACCATCAACAGCGAAGAGGCCACCAGATAGGGCTCCACGCCCATATCCTGGAGCCGCATGATCGAGGAGAGTGCGTCGTTGGTATGCAGGGTAGAGAAAACCAGATGCCCAGTCAGGCTGGCCTGAATGGCAATCTCCGCCGTCTCCATATCGCGCATTTCACCAATCATCACAATATCAGGATCCTGGCGCAGAATCGAGCGCAGACCGGTGGAAAAGTTCAGATCTATTTTGGGTTGAACCTGCATTTGGCTCACGCCATCCAATTGATACTCAATGGGATCTTCAATCGTCATCACATTGCGATTTTTGCGATCTAATTGCATCAACGCCGCATAAAGGGTCGTGGATTTACCCGAACCCGTTGGCCCGGTAACCAGCACAATCCCATACGGTGCCTTCACCACACTGCGCATAATGGCGAGGTGCGATGCATCCATCCCGAGCTCCTGCAGGGTCAACAGCTGCTGCCCGCGATCCAGCAGCCGCATCACCGCCCGCTCACCATGGGCGGTCGGCAAGATCGAAACCCGCACATCCACCTCTCGCCCCGCCACGCGCACCCGAAAACGGCCATCCTGCGGGTGGCGTTTCTCGGCAATATCCATCCCGCTCATCACCTTGATGCGACTGGTCATGGCCGATTGCACCGCCTTGGGTGGCGTGACCGCCGTATGGAGTATGCCATCAACCCGAAAGCGCACCAACACACTGTTTTCAAATGGCTCAATATGAATATCACTGGCGCGTTCCTTCAGCGCTTGCGAGATCAAGGTGTTGACCAGACGAATCACCGGAGCCTCATCATCGGAGTCCAGCAGATCCTGAACCTGCTCAATTTCACGACCCAATTCCCCTTCCGAATCTAGCCCTTCCAACATCTGCTCGGCAGATGCCGATGCCATATCAAACACCCGATTCAGCTCCAACAGGATCTGTTCACGGGGAACCAGCACCGGTATGACTTCCGCTTGAAGTTCACGCCGAATATCATCCAGCAACGCCCACGGCCACGCCCCATCACTAGCGACCGCTACCGGGTTCGCCCCCATCGCTCCGGCAACCAGTGGCAGCACCGGACCCGAGCGCAACAGCGCCAATGAAAAATGGAGCACCCGTTGCACATCCACTTGATGCGCCTCAATTCTGCTTTGCGTATGGATCATCGCTATGGGGTGACAGGAGCCACTTTAGGAGACTTCCCTTTAGAAGGATGCGCGTCGTCGGCAGCCTTATCATCTGTACCAACCGTATCCACACTAGCCTTGTGCACGAGCATATTCACAGGAGACAACGGATTCATCGATGCGGGCAATGGCTCCTTCTTTTGAGGAAAAAGGAGCGTTCCTTCATACTTTTGATGCTTGTAGACATCCTCCACCACACGATATTTTGATGCGGTAATCAGATCAATATCATGACGATTGCGAATAATATGTGGTCGCAAGAACACCATCAAATTGGTTTTTACATGCTGATTATTGGTAAATTTAAACGGCTCGCCAATCAAAGGCACTGCACCGATACATGGCACCCGCTGAACGCTAGTAGTGGTCTCATCACGCATTAGCCCACCCAACACCACAATGTTTCCATCATTGACCAGCACAGTGGTCTTAATGGAGCGCTTGTTGGTCACAATATCACTCGCCCCCCCAGAGGAGGATTTCGGAGCGACACTTGAGACCTCCTGAAATATCTTCAATCGAATCACATCACCTTCCGAAATCTGAGGCGTCACCCGCAAGGTCAACCCGACATCCTGCCTAGTAATGGTTTGAAACGGGTTGGTCACCCCACCCTGCGTCGAGGTCTGACCGGTAACAAAGGGGACATTCTGACCCACAACAATTTCGGCCTCCTCATTATCCATCGTCAGGATATCGGGAGTGGATAACACATTGGCATTGCTCTTCGTCTCCAGCGCCCGTAGCAGAGCACCGAGATTCAAAAAGCTTTTGCCACCAAATGTAACCATGCCGCTCACCACCCCAACCGCAAGCCCATTGCCCGGATTTAAGGGATTGGCCGCTACCGTATTGATATTAACCCCACTCTGATTAGTAAAAGAGGTGCCACCAATGGTATGCCGTCTTCCGCCAGTCGGATCGGACAGGCCACGAAACTCCATACCAAACTGCTGAGCACCCGTTGTGGATATTTCAACAATCAGCGCCTCAACCAACACCTGAAGACGACGGATATCCAGTTTATCAATCAGGGCATTGAGTGCGGGAAAATCGGCGCCATCCGCCGTCATCAACAGGGCATTGGTGGCCGGATCGGCGACCAGCTTCACATCACCGGAGAACACCCCTTTTTGCCCCCCCTTCTTGGTAGCACTTTGCCCAGAAACCAAACTGTTGATCACCTTGGCAACATCTTCGGCATTGGCATTCTTCAAGTACCGCACCTGCAACCGATTATTGGCCGCTTTTGGCGCAATATCCAGCCGTTCAACCATGCGCACCACCTCATTAAGATGCTGAGGCTGTGCCACCACAATCAGCATATTGCCCGGCTGATAACCCATCACTTTCACTGCTCCCTTCACACCTCCAGCCTGAGGGCCATAGAGCTGACTTAACATCTGTGCAATGTTTTTCGCCGAGGCGTGTTGTAATGAAATCACCTTGACGCCAAGCGCTTCATTGCGGTCGAGCAGCTCCACCACCTTGCGAATACGCTGAATATTCGCCGCCGAATCCGTCATCAGCAGCAGATTTGCGCGCGCATATACCGTCAGATTGCTATTGGGCGGCACCAAGGGACGGAGCACAGAGAGCAGTTGTACCGCATCGGCATAGTGCAACCGAATCACCTCGGTACGCATCGCATCCCCAGCATCACTGGGAGAATGCGCCGACACGGGAATCGGTTTCTGTTTCCCCTCGGCCCGTGGCACGATTTTAATCACCCGACCACTCGGTATTGCCGCAAAACCATTCACCTCCAGCACCGAGAGAAAAATCGCGTAGGCAGCATCATCCGGCACCGGTGTTGGTGCCACAATCGTCACCTTACCCTTTACCCGATTATCAATCAAAAAGTTTTTCCCTGAAAACCCCGCCACAAACTCAATAAAAGCACGAATATCCGCATCCTTAAAGTTCATCGTCACATCTTGCGCCATGACCGTAGAGGTATTGATCACCAACAGTGCCAATACACCCATCATTATATATCTCAAGCGTTTCAATACACTCTCCTTCAAGCCCGTTCTACAAAATAAATGTAACTACTCAGCTCACTCCCAGTTTTCCTGATAGCGGCGTTGAAAAGTGCTCATTTACAGTAGTAAACTCCGCTTTTTCGCCTTGTTATCAGGAAAACCAGAAGCAATCTGAGCAGTTACAAATAAATTAGCAATTTTATCCAATTCATCAAGCCAACAACTCAGAATCCCTTAGAAAATATGCCGTAGCTACTAGTGAATTTCAAAATATAGCTGCTTGGGGGTGCCGGAACGCGTAATATCTATATTCACGCTGTTCGCATTGCGTAACTTTTGAAATAGTTCGATCCCTTGCTGCAGTGTGGTCACCGGTTTGCCATTGACGCTACGAATCACATCTCCATTTTTCAGCCCCGCTTGGGCATACAATGAATTTGGCACGATACTTTGAATCAGAAAGCCATCGGCAACGCCATTGGATTGATGCGGCACCGCCAGTGCGCCAGTCAACAACTTGGACATATCCTGCATCTGATGTTGAATGGCCTGTCTCGTAAATATATGCCGAATAATCGGAGCGGCGACGGCCCTCCCCCTTGTTGGCTGAATCGAGTGATTTTTCATGGTGATTCGTTCCAAGTGACCATGGTTATCCACCACCACGGCATAGATCTCCACGCGCTTCAAGACAACACCCGGCTGAAGTGGTTGGCCAATAAAGATCACTTTATCTTTACCACCGTTCATCTGCAACACAGCCAAGGAGCGCGCGCCTGCAACCACCGTGCCGAGCAAACGAATATTCAAGTGCGTCACGGCAGCTACCACCGCAACGACAGGGGTTTTCCGCACCACAACCGTATTCACCCCGAACAGAGGCAAAGAGATAAGCGTTGCTAAATCAGGAATGGAGGAACCAGCCAGAGCCTTCTCAGGTGGAGCATATACTGTCGTCGGCACGCTCGATACGAAGAGGGGTGCAACTTGCCATGCCAATAGCACCACCAAAGCAACTTCAGCAAAACGAGAACACCACGGTAGAATATCAAAGCGTTTTGTAACTATTTAAACCTCCGTAGTAACTACTCAGCACCCTACCAAAACACGGCTGTAACTGCTCAGATTGTTTCTGGTTTTTCTGATAGCAAGGCGAAAAATCGGAGTTCACTACTGTAAACGGGTATTTTTCAACGCCGCTATCGGGAAAACCGGAAGTGAGCTGAGTAGTTACCAGATCATCTCGGATTTCTGAACATGGGCGGACAAGCTAGCTTGAAAGGTTATTGATTGCATAGTTTCATTTTCGAGCCAAGATTTGGCAAGCTACGCCAAACACACTATGTTTCTTGCAGTAGTAACTGCTCAGCACCCTGCCAAAAAATAGTTGTAACCGCTCAGATTGCTTTGATTTTTCTGATAACAAGGCGAAAAAGCGAAGTTTACTACTAGAACATTTTTCAACGCCGCAATCGGGAAAAGCAGAAGCAATCTGAGCAGTTACCTTGCAGACTAACCTATAGGTGAGAACCAACCACTTGAGATATATTAAATATAATCATCTACTTATAATCATTTTCGTCCTAACACTGCTCTGTTTTGCATGGATACGCTGGGATCCGACACCATGGCTCAACGCGCAATTGGCCAACCAAGGGCTGCAAAACAGCGTGCAAATTGAAAGCGCAGAGAAATCCATGCTAGGACTAAGGCTCCATCAGGTTCATCTAACCCAACCGACAGGAGGCATCATCACCCTCGCCACCATTGAAATACACCCAGCATGGCTCACCATATTGCGGGGCATACCCGCACTACATATTCAGACAACGATGGCCGGAAGTGATGGCGAGGCCACCATTGCGTTGGTTGATGGCACCATCGCTTTAAGCAAGATCCAACTCAACAGCAATGCCAAAATCATCGCCGCACTTTTTTCACAAGCCGCCATCATTCAACCCAGCGGATCGTTGCATCTTTCCGGTGCCATCACACTAAACAGACAAAACGGAATGCCACTGCAAGGGAACATCACACTGCACTGGAGTGATGCCGCATCGCCACTGCTTGGCACTACCCCGCTGGGCGACTTCTCGCTCACCTTATCCTCACAGCAAGGCAAATGGCAATGGGGTCTCAAGGGCGGAAAAACCATCGCTACCAATGGCGCAGGAACCGTGACCACTTCCAGTGCATCGCTAACGCACTGGGGCATCACTGGCCACATTCACATTCAAGCGCATGGCTCCCCACCGGCTATCATCGCTGCCATGCTGCATGCTGGATCCGCCAATGTCGTGATATCGGGAACCCTCTCTCAGCCAATATCACAAATCGAGCACACCATATAAAGGCGAGAACAGCCTCCGTTTGCTACCGGCACGACCTCAACACGCTATCAAAAAAAGGTAACTACTCAGCTCACACCTCTCCGAGTTTGGGATGCTCCATATTCAATGTTAAGAGGCTGCTGGCATCGCTTTTTAACCGTGGGGTGGAGCGCATTCACACGCCTCCACACGCCGCGCTGGCGACACAAGCTCCGGCTGGAGCGTGGCATGCCCCACCCCCTCTAGCGCGAGGCGTTGTTGGAGCCGCAGCAGGGTAACACTCCATTGCGTGAGATCGACCACCAGAAGATGGGCGGAAAAAGCCACCCTACGATCCGGTAGGCGCCACAAATGGATGTGGTGCACATCTTGAATCCCCTCCACCTCCAACAGGCTCTTCGCTAGCAGCGCAGTATCGACACCTTCGGGCGTACCCTCCATCAACTCCTGCGTCGTCTCTCGCACCAACCGCCAACCACCCCAAGCGAGAATGGCGGCGATCAAAAAGGAGAGTAGGGGGTCAATCGTCATCCAACCTGTGCCCAAAATAACCACGCCCGCCACGATAGCCGCAACAGAACCCAGCGCATCACCCATCACATGCCACCAGATGGCGCGGATATTGATCTCTTCACGATGGTGTGAATGCGACGCGCCACCATGAAGCCAACGCAACACGATCAGGTTGATTAGCAACCCCACCATACCAATGCCCATCACTATCGGAGCGTCCACCACGGGCGGGGCGACTAGCCGCCCAAAAGCCTCCCACGAAATCCAGCCACTCAAAAACCATAGCGCCAAGCCATTTACCTGTGCTGCCAATACCGATGCCCGACCATAGCCGTAGGTCATGCCCGCATGCGCGGTTCGGTTAGATACCTGTCCCGCCACTGCGGCAAGTCCCAGTGCCAACACATCGGACAGCATATGTCCAGCATCAGCGAATAGCGCCAACGAGCCGGAAACCCAACCTCCACCAAACTCAATCAAGGCAAATGCCAGCGTTAGCCAGAACGCCTTCGTTAATGACCCATGCGCATGGTTATCCATCACTAGAACTCTATCCAGCGTCACCAAGATGGCCAGTCGCAGCATAGATTCATGACCAGCAATCAAACATGGCCAGTGACTACTCAGCACCCTACCCAAAAAAAGGTTGTAACTGCTCAGATTGCTTCCGGTTTTTCTGATAGCAAGGTGAAAAAGCGAAGTTTACTACTGTCAATGAGTATTTTTCAACGCCGCTATCAGGAAAGCCGGAAGTGAGCTGAGTAGTTACCATTGCCATTTGGTCATGTTCAGGACAGCTTACAACAATGTTTGGCATCTAGTATCCGCGTTATTATAAAAGGAGACCTTTACTATGAAAACACCCCCCTTCACTCGGCTGGCTGCCATCGCACTTCTGTTTCCGCTAGTGACCTCTATCCAAACAGCAACCGCATCCGAACCCCTCACCACTATTCCGGCTATTCTCGATAGCATGGAGGGCCATGCGGAGGATATTGTTGACACGCTACTGGCAAAGAATGCGACCGCCTCACACCAGCTCTATGATCAGCTTGGTCAGGAGATGCAGCAGCTACGCCAACGGGTGACAAGCGATCCGGCCGATGAGCGGCGCTCGCGTGAGTTAATGATGGCCTATTCGTGGATGCGCGTGATTGATATTGAGATCACCGACAAATCATGGCTGGAGGCTGCCGTTGGTGCCAACCAGTTAACGGGCATGATCATCCAGACCTCACACTTCCCCACACTGATGCAGCGAGATGTCGCATGGCTGGACTATTTAGGGCGAGAGATTGAACTGCTCACCATGGAGGACCCCAAGGCCAATGCTGATCTGCTGGCGGTACGCCAGATCACCCTGGATCACACCTGGAATCGCATTAGTCGCGATCTAATCAAGGACTTCAGAAATAAACCGCTGGTTGAGCGAGGAAACAGCTTACTGATGAAGATTGAGCATGCAAAAAAACCCGCCAGAACCATCGCTCTGGCTAAAAAACTGCTCGATTTTGTCGATCAGGTCGAAAAAAGAGAGTAGTGATGGTAACTACTCAGCTCACTTCCGGTTTTCCCGATAGCGGCGTTGAAAAATGCTCATTTACAGTAGTAAACTCCGCTTTTTCGCCTTGCTATCAGAAAAACCGGAAGCAATCTGAGCAGTTACAGCCTTTTTTGGGTAGGATGATGATTCGTTTTTTATTACTGGTGCTGTTGTTGCTCACATCCTGCGCCAACTATCACCCCCTGGCGTTGGATAGCTCGCCCAAGCTGGCCTCTTCGTTGCAGGCATTGCAGACACACATCAAGGCTACCGATTACCCCGAGCTTCCCGCTAGCTGGCGACATCAACCGATCACCATTGATGATGGTCTCAGTGAGACAGAAACCTCGTTGCTCGCCATCCTCAACAGCCCACAACTTGCGGCCGCGCGTAGCCAGATTGTGGAGGCCAGAGCCACACTGTACGCGGCGGGGCTACTGGCTGATCCGCAATTGGGTGTTGGCCTCGATTTCCCCACCAGCAATGCTCCGGGGTTGAAAACTGGCGAGAATTTTGGTCTGGGCATGGATTTGCAATCGATCATCACCCGTGGTGCGCGTCGTGGCGTAGCAACCGAACAGGCAAAAGCCACCTATCTGCGGGTGTTGTGGCAGGAGTGGCAGCTGATCGGGCAGAGTCGTATGCTGTGGCGGCGGGCATTGATTCAACAGCGGCAACTCGTGGTGTTGCATCACCAGCTCCAGCAGTCGAAACAGACCTGGGAGGGGCAGAAAACGGCACTACATCAAGGAAATGCCACTATGGACCAAGAGGGGCTTAGCTTAGCTCCGTTGATGGATGCCCAAGCCGCATGGATGGAGTCCAGGCGCCAACTGAATGCTACCATGCACGACCTGCATCTCCTGCTTGGTCTGGATCCATCCGTACCCCTTGCGCTCACCACGCCAGTGAACGGGGTGGCGGCACTCATCGCTGGAGCCTCACCATCATCGCGCCTCGCCATGCTGGCGAATATCGGCAAACGGCGTCCTGACCTGCTGGCACTGCAAGCAGGTTATCTCAGTCAGGAGAGCAAGGTGCGTCAACAGATCTTGTCGCAATTCCCCTCTTTTAGCATCGGTGCCAATAGCCTGCGCGATACCGCAGGATTATGGACGCTAGGCCCGTTCATTAACCTGAACCTGCCGTTATTTAATGGAAATCGTGGCAACATCGCCATCGCCCGCGCCAGTCGCAAACGGTTGCGTGAGGAGTACCATCAGCAACTGACAACGGCCTACGCACAAGCGAGCAAAATGGTGCAGGATCAGCATCTGGCTTTGCAGGAGTGGCAAGGGCTACGCGCACGGCTACCCCAACTGAAGACCACCATGAAACGGATGGAACATGCACTGCATGCGGGTCAGATCAACATGCTAACCTTTACCACTCTTCGCAGCGCCTACTTCACCCAGCAAGCTCGGCTGCTGACGCTTGAGCAGGCACTACTTGAACAGAGTGTCGCGTTAGAGACCGTGACTGGAACATTGTTACCTACTGGGCACATCACAAAACAGACAATCATAGACGCCGTCGCAAAATGATTTTTTGTAACTACTCAGCTCACTCCCGGTTTTCCTGATAGCGGCGTTAAAAAATGCGCATTTACAGTAGTAAACTCCGCTTTTTCGCCTTGCTATCAGGAAAACCGGAAGCAATCTGAGCAGTTACAGCCATTTTTGGGTAGGGTGCTGAGTAGTTACCCATCACATTTTAAAGCTGTTAATGAGCTGTTGGGCCACCAAGTGCCAACCATCAATCAGCACAAAGAGGATGATTTTGAATGGTAACGAGATCATTACCGGCGGCAGCATCATCATCCCCATGCTCATCAGCACGGAGGCGACGACCATGTCGAGCACAATGAAGGGGATATAAATCAGAAAG
>JAUZRF010000124.1 GCA_030950645.1 Mariprofundales bacterium | reverse complement strand
CTAGCCGTGACTCTGGCCGTGACTCTGGCTGTGACTCTGGCTGTGACTCTGGCTGTGACTCTGGCTGTGACTCTGGCTGTGACTCTGGCTGTGACTCTGGCTGTGACTCTGGCTGTGACTCTGGCCGTGACTCTGGCCGTGACTCTAGCCGTGACTCTAGCCGTGACTCTAGCCGTGACTCTAGCCGTGACTCTAGCCGTGACTCTAGCCGTGACTTCGCATCTTCTTCCGACTGGGTCAATTCCTTTTTAGTCTTGACACTCGAATCAATCTTATGCGTTTTCCCCAGATAGATGGTAAAACGCAGACGCATGCCTACTTCTTCAATCTTCGGTTCAGACAATCCCTGTTCTTTGGCTTCCTCAAAAATTCTGCGAACACCAGTACCCCACTGCTCAATCAAGTTCAGTTCTCGAAACACACGGGCGATCACATGGTTGCGGATACGAGAGGTTCCCTGCTTCATCTCTTCAATGGTCAGACCAGAAAGAAGAATCCCCAGACTCTCCACCTCAATACGGTCATCGAGAAACACAACTCGAATCGGAGCGCCTCTTTGCGAGTAATCACTATGCGCAATGGCATTGATCATTACCTCACGCAGCATGCCCAATGGAATACTCCAGACATCTTTGCGACGCACATCGGATAGATCAGCTCCCCGAAAGGCATGTTTTTTGAGAAACAGCATCACCTCATCCACGGCTTTAGGTAGTGGCTCATTAATATCGATATGATCAAAAATATCGACTTTCTTGGTACCGAAAAACCTTCCGCACTGAATCCACGCATCGGAGAAATGCTGAAGTCGATGTTTGCCAAAGAGCAAAATACCGCCCTTGCTTGGTACCAGCTTACCCTGATGATGCGTTAGTAATTTTAGCGTCAACAGAGCCTGTTCATCCAAATGCCTGATATCGCCAAAAGCCTGCTGCGCTGCTACCAAGTCCAAATCATCAACACTCAACTCCGGCATAGGCATCTCATCAAAGGCAACGCCTTCAACCGAGCGCTTCAATTCAACAATCAGGGCATGGTCAGCCTTGCGATTGCTGGAGCCAAGACGCACGAATACACCATCTTCAACACCTTCCGTATTTAGCCAGTGCGGACGAGAATTACTGAGGAACACTTCAACCACCACCAGTGTTTCACCTTCAACCGTGATCAACTCGATATTTGGCACCAAGCGAGGAGAAATCGAATCGGCGATAAGATTGCAGAGGCGTTCCTCCTCATCCAATGGGTTTTCAACACCCACAAGATGCTTATCGTCCGCAACGCCAATCACCAACCGTCCACCGGCTGTATTGGCGAATGCCACCAAGGATTTCAGTACTGGCTTGGGGGAAGATAAATCCCGCTTGAACTCCAGTATTTTACCTTCTGGCTGGGTAAGGATATTGCTAACCGTTAAATTCATTGAATCGCTTTTTTGAACATCCTGAATTCAGGACATCCATTTTTGATATTAAGTAACTACTCAGCACCCTACCCAAAAATAGCTGTAACTGCTCAGATTGCTTCCGGTTTTTCTGATAGCAAGGCGAAAAAGCAGAGTTTACTACTGTAAATGAGCATTTTTCAACGCCGCTATCAGGAAAACCAGGAGTGAGCTGAGTAGTTACGATATTAAGTACATTGATGGGGATGATAATGTTGCTCAATCGTTAGGCGGAGATCAGCTCTTGCCGCACTGCGTTTGATTTTTCTTCACCACACAATCGTGTCACCAGCCGGAGCGAGAACTCCATCGCGGTTCCCGGCCCGCGGCTGGTGATCAGAAAGCCATCTTCAACCACAACATCATCGCAATAGACCGCCTCAGGAGCCAGATCAGCGATCGCACCCTGCGTGCCAGGATATGAGGTGACACGGCAGCCTCCGAGCACGCCATAGGCGGCCAGCGCAATCGGAGCTGCACAGATTGCACTCACCAACCCTTGTTGCTGCTTAATGCGCTGCACCAGTGCACGCACCCGGACATCATCGCGCAGGATAAAAGCGTTGGGCAAGCCTCCCGGAAGCACCACCAAGTCCCACTTCTGATCGATGACAGCATCGAGTGCAGCGTCGGGTTGCACCACAATATTGGAGCGACCCGTTACCGCGCCACCATCAAGGCTGGCCAGTGTCACAGGCACCTCTGCCCGCCGCAGCACATCCACTACAGTCAGGCACTCAATCTCTTCAAACCCTTCACTAAATGGAATAATTACCTGCATTGCACCTTCTCCTTTGTAACTACTCAGCACCCTACCAGAAAATGGCTGTAACTGCTCAGATTGATTCTGGTTTTCCCTAGCACTTTCCGCGCCGCTTTTTCTTGCCTGCACCCTGTAACCACGCCTCATGCTCAGCGACCAACGCCTTCAAATCCAATGCTGCCTTGTCTGTTGTCGCCACGACTTCCGCGTAATCTTTTTTACCAACCGAAATCACCGCAATCGGTTGCGCCAAAAACACCTCAATCGCCGCAAGCAGAGGCCGTTCCTCCTCACTGCAAAACGCGATTGCCTCGCCTCTGTTCACCCCGCGTCCAGTACGACCGACACGATGAACATAGTTTTCCACCTTTTCCGGCAGGTCATAGTTGATCACATAGGCAACATCCGCCACATCAATGCCCCGAGCGCTGACATCGGTAGCCACCAAAACCCGGCACACCCCATCGCGGAAATGTTGCATCGCCGCACTTCGCTGCTGCTGATCTTTGTCACCATGAATACTCTCCGCCACAATACCAACCCGCGCCATCGCCTTGACCACCCGCTCTGCCCGCACCCGAGTACGCACAAATACCATCACTTTCTCTGTCGCATGGTCTTGCAAAAAATGCTCCAGAAACAGTCGCTTATCATCCATACCAACAAACATCACAAAATGGGAAATATTCTTGGAAACGCGATCTTTCGGGGAAACTTGAATCCGAATCGCAGCACTCTTCACTTGAGAGTAGGCCAGTTTTTTAATCTCATCGCTAATCGTTGCTGAGAAAAACAGCGTTTGATGACGATTCACCAGCATTTTCTTGATAAAGGTGATATCATCAATAAATCCCAAATCGAGCATGTGATCCGCTTCATCCAACACCAGCGTCGATACCCCCTCCAGCCGAATTTCTCGCTGATGAATCAGATCAAACATCCGCCCCGGGGTAGCAATCAGCACATCAATGCCATCTTGAAGCTTAGCAATCTGGGCATCCTGTTCGACACCACCATGCAGCGTGAACACCTTCACCCGCGTATGATGGGCAATGCTTTTGAACACTTCGCCAATCTGTAACGCCAGTTCACGGGTCGGCACCATCACAATACACTTAATGCCATAGGAGCGCTTACTGGTTTTGAAACGGTGGATTTTATCGATTACCGGAATCGCAAACGCCGCAGTTTTACCGGTTCCGGTCTGTGCAATCGCCAGCACATCCTCACCGCGAATGATCGAGGGAATGGCCTTGAATTGAATATCGGTAGGCCGCGTAAATCCCAGTCCTGCTAGGTTGTTTTTAATATCAGAAGAGATGTGATATTGATCGAATTTCATGATATGCTCCAGGTAACTACTCAGATCACTCCCGGTTTTCCCGATAGCGGCGTTGAAAAATGCTCATTTACAGTAGTAAACTCCGCTTTTTCGCCTTGCTATCAGGAAAACCGGAAGCAATCTGAGCAGTTACGGGATGTTTTCAAGGGGTGCTGGTAACTACTCAGCTCACTCTCGGCTTTCCCGATAGCGGCGTTGAAAAATGCTCATTTACAGTAGTAAGCTCCGATTTTCCGCCGTGCCATCAGAAAAACCGGAAGCAATATAATCAGTTACGGGATGTTTCAATGGATGCTGAGTAGTTATGTCGGCCCAATGGTTTGCTGCAGCCACGCCGCGCGCTGGCGCATATCGGGGCTGACCAGCAGAATCACCTGCTGCGGCTTAAAGGCGCGATCCAACAGCGGGGTGAGGTTGGAATTAGGCTGGCCGGAGACCAAGCAGAGGTGGGTGCGGGGGATCAAGAGACCTCCGAAATGCGGCGAATGGAGGCTGTCGTCATATCGGGCTTCATCAATTTGGCATCGAATGCGCTGGCAACATAAAGGGTATCTGCCCCTTGCTCCTCAGCAGCCATGAAGGCGCCCAAACTCATCGGAGTTTTGCCGCCGGTGACATCGACCGCCAGTCGTTGCAGACCGCGATCACGCATCCCCTTCAAGGCTGCCGCCACCGCGTGGCAGGTCTGTTGCGGGTCATCAGGATCTGTCACTTGGTGTCGGCTACTGACCGCAATATTCAGCGACGCGGCTTGATCGGCAATCTTTTCAGCAGCGGTTTTCGACTGCTCCGTTTCAACCAGTGCGATCATGGATGGCTGGCACTGTTTCATGACCCATTCCGGCACCTCGACCCGACTCACGGTAAACACGATCCCATCCCAGTTGGTGGCATCATCGTCGAAACGGCCTCCAACATCGGGAAAGCGGTTGCGGTAGAGCCAATGACGAATATCTTTGCGTTTCAGCCAACTGTACACACCGCCAGCAAAGGTCAGCAACATCAAACCGTCGCCGACCATAATCCCGCTTTGATCGAGATAGAGCCAGATCTGGCTACTCCATCCGAACAGGTTCTGTGTCACACTTTGGTCACCCCATACTCCTCCAGCCGGGCATTGCAGTGGCGCATATCCGCAGCGGTGAGCTCCTTGCCACGCAAATCAGAAGGCAAGTCCAGTGACAAATGCAGATAGTGTCCTCCACGCTGGCACACCTTCGCCGCCAGATGCACCGGCAAGGTACCTATCACTCGGTCTCCCGGGCGCAAGGCAGCCAGCCGCACCGCACTCAAGTGGGTGATCCGCTCATCCACCACCACTCCCTGCTGACGCGCCCACTCCACCATGCCTGGATGACGAGAGACGAATAGCGTCTGCCTCTGCCCCATAGCGCCGCTCACAGGTGGTTGCCCAAACGATTGATGACAACACCACAGACGGTATTTGGATTCCAGTCCGCCTTGTATTCGAGGCGATCGCCCTCCACCGTACGCTGGCGCAGCAGATCGGAAAGATTGCTGGTCATGGGCTTTGCAAAGAAGCTGCTATTTTCCTTGGGCGCTCCTTGTATTTTGGTTTCATTTTTCTTCCTTGGGTCGCATCGGGATTGGTCATAATGCCGTTGTACTTCTCATCCATTCGATCCCCAAGCCATGCGGACACTTTAGGATCAATCGGCGCATATTGTTGTAGATACGCTTCAATATCATCCAGCATCTTGGCGTGATCACCCCATTGCGCTTGCAGCTTCTCAAGCTGCGCCAACTCCCGATCCAGCGGAGTCATCGCAGCCAGTTGCGCTACTTCTGCATCATGCTGTGCTCTCACCCCCCTCTTCTCCGCCTCTTTTTGCCGCGCTTGCCCAAACGCATTTTCAGCAGCAGCATCAAATTGCATCGCCCCATAGCCAACCGCAGTCTTAGCACCAAAGCCCAGCCAGTCGAAGGCGTGGTTGAAACATTGTTGCAGGATAGAGTGCCAGTCGCATTTCAGTGGGCGAATGCGCTGCACGCGGAAAGTAAATTTAGCTCCCGGTGCAACCGTGAGAAACGGAAGAGGGGTTGGTGACTCCGAATCGTGTGGCGTTCCCGTTTTCTGTAAATATCCGCTGTGGTGCGGGGTCATGATATCCAGCGCCAGATCGCCTTGTGGAAAGAGATCCCAGAAACTCAACGCCCCTTGCTCGCCTGCATCGGCGCTGGAGCCAAACAGTTGGGCAATTAGATCGCCATCGATTTCAATCTCCTCCGCTGCTCGACGCAACACACCTTTAATGCTGGAGCCAGGCAGATAGGGCAGTCCGTAGGGGGTGAGGAAGGCAAATCCGTTCTCCAGCGGATGTTCATATCCCATGCCGCTGACAAAGGGGGCGGTAGAGACGGCAGGATATGTCACTACCACCTCACCCAGTGCCAACGCCTGACTCTGTTGACGCAGGGTCAATGCCTCCATGCGCTGATGATCATCTGAATGCATCGCCAGCACACTCTTGGCTGCTTCTATTTTTGCATCCGAGCCTATTTCCCATTGCGCATCCCAAATCGGAAAATATAGATTAAACCGATGACCGGGAGCTGACTGTTGCATATCTCGCATATAGTGGGGAACAGCTATTTTCATCACTGCACCCTCAAGCGTACATCAGGCGGTGACCGCACGGCTGCGGTATCGGCACTCCATCCTCTGCCGCGCTATCCAGCCACAATGCCATGGCAACATGAATGTTGCTTAGCGCCTCTGCATCGCTTGCGCCATGCGCCATACAACCCAGCAATTCTGGTGCCTCGGCAATCCAGATGCCATCCGCTTCGCTCCAGTGAATAATGATTTCGTATCTATGCATTGTCCTGCCTCCAACCATATTGTGATAATATCGCTCGCACCTGCCTCACCTGATACGGCTTGACCTTACTGCCGTCCCTTTGCAAATTGACTCGCTCCACCACATCGGATCGAGTGAAAAGATGGTGGCTGCCTCGCACCCGCTCACGGAAACCCATCGCCAACAAAAGAGCGATCAGATCGGTAAAGGCAATGTTCGCATCCGACCTCGCCAGCATGATTTTCCGTATCAATTTGTCATGCTTGCCCATGAATATCAGCTATCGGCAAACTGACGCAGCCAGCGCAGCAGTTGCATGGTCTCATCGGTGGCGCAGCGGTATGTGGCGCTATCGGAGTGAAACATCTTCTCCATCACCGCACCATACTCCTCTGATATTGATAACTCCTTCGCCAGCCACTGCAAAATATCGTTGCACAATAGCTGGTGATGTTCTTTCCCCTTGGCGTTAAAAAAAGCCAGCGTCGCCATCAGACCATTGCTCATCATCATCGCCGGCGCGCCCTTGGCCAGGTTTTTATACTCCTTATAGCCGTCACCCAGCGCAGCTTTTGCCTGCTCCACCTGCTGCCAGGCGAAGGCGGCGCGTATCTGATCCTTATCCCTCATGACTCTGCCCCTCTGTGAAGTGGAGCACCACCTGACCACGACCAGTAGTAGCATCACCACCCATCTGCACCAACGCGCCATCGAGTGCGTTGACCACTGGGGATAGCATCGCTGCGGCCATCAATCCCCCCTCTTTTCGTTCCACCGTCGCCATGGCAGCACAGATCAGGATCGATTCGGGCGGCAGGTTTTCGGTATAGTGCAGCGAACCATCCTTAGCCGTGCCTGTTTTGTCCTCAATCGCCACATGCGCTTCAACCACGGTGGATTGCCGGACAAACCAGCTGAAATCGGTATCAGAGAGCAGCACCAGATCCAATTGCAACTTGTCAGAAAAATAGCCGCCATCGGGCAGAGCAATGCGGGCAATATCCTCTGCGATCTTTTTTAGTCCCGCTGCATCGCCGTCGATTTTCGCAACAAACTGCTGTGCCTCCAGCAGTAGATCATCACCACTTAACAGCGCCGTATTGAGCAATACCGCCTCTTCATCCGCCACCGCCGGAACAGCCCACGCCACCTGTTCGCCGCACATGGTCAGCAGCCGCTGCGCCCGCGCCAGACAGAGCGGTGAGGTGGCATAAACAAAGCCGCTTTTCACGCTGCGAACAGGAAAACAGAGCACCTGAGCATCAGAGAAGCTGATCGCCCCAGCGCGCAACTCCTCTTTATTGCCACCCTCTGGACCAAAGATACGGTCGAGCAGCTTGCGAGTCTGCTCTCCATCACCACGCTCCCACTTGCGCCACAGATGGTGACGCAACGCCCCTTTCACCCCAGATCCAGCAATTACCGGATGCTCCGTATGTTTTTCGCGCTGGATCGGATTATCAATCAGACCAAACGCCTGCCCAGCTCCAGCATGTAGCGGACTAGTACAGTAGATCATCATCGCCTGGGTTGCTTCAAACATCATCATCTCCTTGTAGTGGTGTTGGTATCAGTGTGTTCATCATCTGTTCTGCGGCGCGTGCCAACTGCCTATCGCAGGTGCAAAAGGTTTTGCATCGCCCATGACTTGCTGCGGCCAGATGCAAGGCATCGGGCGTCTTCAACGCGTATTGCGCCCGAAGGCGGGTGGCCAACTCCCAAACATCAACAGAAAATGGGATTGATCGAATTTCAGGTTGTGAAAAGAAGATGTCATACTGTTTGAGAATAACGGACTGTTGGTGTGCCATCGGATGCACACGACATTCCAGGCGGGTAAGTTCTGAAATAGCGATCCCATGAGCCAGATAAGGCGATATGGATTCCCGTACACTACGGCGCAACCGATCATCAGCTTCGATCAATTGAATCACCACGCAGCTATCTAGGTAAATCATGCTTCACGATCCCAGCTGGCGCGCTCTTTCTCAAGATACGCCATGATCTCCTGCCCGGATCTGCGCGGATAATTCTGCCCGTCCAGCAATTCAAGGAATGCCAGCATACCACCCTCTTCTGCGGCTTTATCCTGACGATCATACATGATAATAACCTCCGCCTCGCATTGCGGAATCTCTTTTGGAAGTAACACCTCCAATGTGTGATCCGCCGTGATCGTTGCCTTAAGCTTTACTGCCTGCATTGCATCCTCTCCTTATACCCATGTCGCGATCATACAGTGATTGAATCCTTCCGCCTGCCGCGCAGCTGCGCATGGCAGACCGGTCGCGCTCAATTGTTGCAACTCCGATAGATCACCCTGCCAATCATCCAACCAATAGATGCTGCCGATCGGTGCTACCCGCTGCGCCGGCTTGGGCGCGTGACGGGCGATATCCCAGCCGCTAATGACCTCCGCCCGCCCCACAGCAGCGGCACAGATCCGGGCTGAGCCCCCTGCACCATGCCATCGGCCATCGGCCATCCCGGGAAGTTGCCAGCCATGATCGAATATGCCGGGGCTGGTTAGCACCAACTTGAAACGGCGCTGACGCGCAATTTGTTCCCACTCGGGTTGAGGTAAACCCATCTGGCACGGCCGCACCGTTGCCGCCCGACCATCACCGCCTAAACGCAATAACCCTTCCTGCGGCAGTAATTTATCCTCCACCCCATCCACACTGGCAACAAAACCTACCTCACGGGAGAGCGCCACCGCATCACTGGTGTAAATACGGCCATCGCCAGCTCTGTGGCTCTCCGCATCGATACCAATGCCCAGTCGCGCATCAACCTTCCACAAGCTGTCGGCGTGGCAGATATGATCCGGAGTGATCGGTCGGCCAGCAAAATAGGCGTGCAACCCTGCCGTAGTCAGCCAGTAGCCGGAACGCGCCTTCTCCTGCTTGTCGCTCTCCAACAGCGGCAGCATGGGCAGGGTGTCGGCAACGATAATCCCGCTCACCACCTTCGGCGTAAGCGCCAACACCCTCTCCTGACCTCGCGCGCCCTGCACCACCAGATCAGCAGGCAGCGGCAGCAGCGGTTGTATGGTCTCACCATCCCTGATCGCCAAGCCGAAATGGCTCAGGCGAAACGATCCTGGAGCGTCTGGGGTTCCCAGCGCGGCATGCAGGTTGGGCGGCAGTGAGACCTCCCCTTTAGCGAAGGCTGCCAGATCAATTTTGCCATCGACCAGCATGCGCGAACGGATCGCACCCGCCGCCAACGAAGGCCACGGCGGCATGGTTGCCTGCGCGTCATCCCCAGCCTCGCCAAACAGTTTGTTACCACGCAGATAGAGCAGATCAACCGGTGTAATCCATAGTGTTATCATGCCTTGCCCCCCATGCGCCCTTCGCGACCGAGGAATTCTGCCACCGCCAACATCTCCTCCAGCCACCCATTCTCCCTCCCTGTGGCAACCCGACAAGCGAGTTCAGCCAATTGGCCAGCCAGCTCCACGGCAGCATCGCCGCCATGCTGTTGCCGAAATTGGCGCTCAAGATTCGCCTTGAGCATGCGCTCAAACATGGCGTCATCCATCTTCAGATCCTTCATCACGGCCCGAGTCGGCAACTGCCGTAGCCACGCTTGGGCATGGTAGGCGGCACGGCGCGACAGATCGTCGCCCCCCAGTGCCTGCGCCAGCGCTTGCAGCAGCTCAATCGGATGAGAAACCCCATCCTGCGGCGCAAACCATTTGGCAGTGGTGCTGACCGTGCCACCAGCGCGTTTGAGGATACGAATGGAGAAGGCATCGCGACCGCCCTGCTCCTTGGCAGTCTGTTCCGCCGCCCGCAGCTCTTTTAGCACCCGCTGCAACGGTGCGCTGTGGTGTGCCAGTACCGCCCCCGCAGAAGCGGTGGCCTTGCCGCCCATCAGACGAATCAAACGCTTGCGATAGCGTACAAAACCGTTTTCCAGTTGAAGACCATCCTGCAGATCAATCTTTTTACCATATTGCGGCTGCGCGCCGCTGTAGAGCAGGCGCAACAGCACCATGCAGGAGGTTAATTCACCGGCAGGAATCATCGCCAGCAGATCGTCACCCCCAGCATAGATCAGCTTACCGTGGTGCGCCTCCTCCACCGCATAGCGGGTCAGATCGAGCGCGAAAGCGTTGAGCGAGGCGGAGATAGCGGCATGGCGCGCTGGAGAGACGGGGCGCGGTTCGGCAAGATATTGCTCCAACTCAGCACTGCCCCGCACCTTCTCCTGCACCGCGTTTTTGATGCGACTATGCCAGCATTTTTCATACGAAAGACGGGTGAAATCCTCATTGCCCGCCAACCATGCCCCCATATGATCACCATCCATCATAATAAAGCCGTAGTATGCCTCCGGCTTGTGTCCCAGCCACTCCTTGACCAGCCGCTCTACCGCCTGGCGCTCCTGTTCCTGATCGGTGTCCCGCAATTGATCAAGCAGCAGCGGCAGTTTACCCACCAAATTCAACAGTGTCCGATCTTGCTGCAATAGATCCCTAGCCAATTTGGCCGGCAGCGCCGCTCTGCCCTCCTTGATCTGTTCCAACGCACTGCGTAATTCGCCCTCCGGCGGCTTTTGCAAACCGATCAGATCATTGGCCAACGCCATGGTGTGGGTGGAGACCACGAAACGGCTCACCTGCTCGCCACCCGTCACCGCCTTGACCTCCTCGGCAAACAGGGTTGGCCACAGCCGTTTGAGGGTACAGAGCCCACAAAGCTGCTCCTTGCCTTTGCGCGACCACGACGGCGGCAGCTGCTGCCACAACACTGCATCACGGCGACCTTGCGGCTTGAATAGATCGGTCTTTTCAGGACTCAACCACTCGCGTTCGCCGCACAGCGAGCAGCGATAGCCCTCCTCATGCTGCGGCTTAAACCGGCGCAGGGACTTGCTGGCGGCATGGGCGCGCTCCAGCAGATCAAACAGCGCCGGATAAAGCACGCCACCGTTGGGATGGAAGAAGCGGTGCCCCTCCAACTCCAACTCTTTGGACAACAGCTTCCACCCTTTGCTGCCCAAAAAGCCCGGCTTCTCTTGGCTTGTCGAATGGAATTGGCGTAAGGCTGCCTCCAGCGCCGCGCTGTTGATCTCCTTGCCTTCGCCGGTAATCAGCGACCACGGCACCGCCAGCCACTGCACCTCGGGGAAATCGGCCAGATGGCGTTCCATCTGCTCGGCGGCATACCCCAGATCGCCCACATCAGACTTCGCTAGCAGGCGTTGCAGGGCTTCCTCGCCCTGTGCTCGCACCCAGCTACGAACAGCCGCCTCTACCTTGCCCGCCAACGCTGCGGCCTGATCGGCAGGGACAATGGCGACAAAGCGGTTGGGCAGTGCGGCAGCGTAGAGCGGATTGCTATCGCTAGTGCCATGCATCCAGTCGGGAGAGCCTTGCTGTTGTGGCCAGCCGCCCAGCTGCTCTTTGATCCACGCATCGACCAACGGTACGCCATGCAACTGCGGAAACAGCACTGCATCGGGACCGCAAGCCTCACAGATCACCTTCAGCCCCTGCCAAGCCAGACGCGACAGCAGGTGCGAACCCGCCCACAAGTCCGAGGTCGAGCGCGCCTGGGCAATAAACGACTGCACCGGTCCAAAGCTGATGGTCAGCAGTGCGGGATGATGACCACGATCTGCGGCCATCGCTCCAGCAAAGGCGGAGGTCATATCCAGATGCGCCCAGATGGTGTGATCGGGCACCCTGGTATCGGCAGGCAAGAGCTGCCACAGCAGCTTTAGACCCTCACCATCAAGCTCTGGGCCAAAGCGCCAGAAGGCGAGCACAGTCTGCTGCCAATTCACCGAGCCATCCGCATGATGCTGAATCAGATGGTCAAAGTGATCGCCGCTGATCGCCTTGATCTGCTGAAAATCGACCTCCCTCAGGTTCTCCAACTTATAATGCTCGCCAGTCAGCGGATGCACCAGTTCAGGATATTCAGCAAAGCGCACCTGCGCCCATTTCGCATAACGCTGATTATCCTGTGGAAACTGCGGTCTATCGGCCGCCGAAGCCCAGTGATCGGCGCGTTGGGTGATGGCTTTCAAATCACTAGGGATACCATCGGGAAAGAGGCGATGGCGCAACGCGCGCACCGTACCCCCCTCATGCCCTGTCGGATCGGTCATCAACACCAATGCCTTCTCCGCCGGATCATGAATCCGCGCCGCCAGCTTAGCCTGCCAGATACGATCGTTCATACTCCACCCCCAAGGCGGGTCATCTGATGATCCATCATACTATGCACCCGCTGCCACACCGGCAATTGATGTTGCGCCACCCAATCTTTCGCCCGCTCCTGCTGCTTTTGCCACAGCATGTTCGGGATACCGTGTGCCACATGCGCAACCATCAGCACCAACCCGTCACCGGAGTTCAACACCTTAAAGCGCAATTGATTGGGTAGTCGTGCATCTTTTATCCATGGTCTCGCCTGTGGTTTCATGATTGGATAGCCCAAAAGGTGACTGCCTATCAACCCTTGTCCCTGAATATCCTTCACCGACTTTCGACTCTCCTTACGCAACACGCCAAGCCGATTGATCGCCTTTTGCCATGATGCAACGGGCTCCGTCCACACCAATGGACCATCACGGTCGCTCGCCAGCGCAGAGGCCCAATCTCGCTCCAAACAGCTCGATAAAGAGGAGGTGTAGTTCTCTACCGCATCCACCGTTGGCAAGCTACCACTGATGGTATCTGCGGTGATCGAAAGCGAACCCCAGCTATTACTAGAACGCCCCCCTATCGCACCAAACCAAGCCGCCAGTTGCACCGCTTGCGTGATCTCATCTATCTCTTCTGGCGTACATTTTGCAGAAAAACCGATGATCAAGATGTTGCGCTCTTGAAGCGCATCCACAGCGGGCGCATGCTCCAGTTTTCCACGAAAACTAACTGGACCAAAACCCAAATAGCGATCCGCACCAACCTGCTTATCAATCCGCTGAAAACCTCGTTGCGGCCACTCTGTTAGTTTACCTGCACTCCAATGCTTCAACCGCAGCCGTACCTTACTTTTGCCAATATTTTCATCATTTCCAGCCGCAGCACCGAACAATATGGCTTCACGCTTGCGTAGCTCACCAGTATCGTAGCCACAATCCTTCGCCACCGCGACCCGCCACCACTGGCGGAGCAGCGCCTTGAACGGCGGGGTGCGCCACTGCCCCTGTTGCTTAGCATTACCGAGAAATGCCGGGGTGACGAACGACACCTTCAACTCCATCTGTTTCATTGCGTCTCCTCCCGTGGTGTCAGTTCAAACCTTCCCAATCCCATCGTCGGTAGCTTACCGTTGTGCGTCCACTGCCCCGGCCACAGCAACGGCCATAGTTGCGCCACCTGCATCTTGCTCAGGGTAGCGTGGCCGACGATGCCCCCCATCTTCATGGTGGTGTGCTGACGGCTGGAGTAGCGGGCGGGATCACGCCAATGCAGCTCGGCCTGCTGCCAATCGCCATCAACAGTGATCGCACACTGATCACGCATCGCTGCCGCATCGCCCCAAGAGGCGGCGAGGCGGATCAGACGGCGACGCAGAGCGTTGACCCAAATGGGCAAAGTAAGGGATTG
Source organism: Mariprofundales bacterium (assembly GCA_030950645.1). Taxonomy (GTDB): domain Bacteria; phylum Pseudomonadota; class Zetaproteobacteria; order Mariprofundales; family J009; genus JAUZRF01. The sequence continues at coordinate 16,643 of JAUZRF010000124.1, read as the reverse complement.
TGGACGAATCAAGTGCCCCTCGTACTTGAAGCGTAGCGGAGTGAGCAACTGCAGGCGTATGGCACCATCTGGGGCAGCGGGCGGTGTAGATAATGCCATGGGATGATCCTCCAGATTCACCCAGCCATCACCGTGGCGCGATTGAATCCCCTCAAAACGGTAGTGAATATCGCCGATACCCAACTCCCCCGCCTGCCGCAGAGCTTGGAGCACAAAGGTGCGATGACGGCGGGCTGCCTCGCCGAACAGCGTTACATTGAGCCACAGGCCGTGGTCATCGGCGACCGGATAGAGGGTGTAGGGCGGAGCGGGTTCACGCGGCGCGTCTGGTCGTGCAATTGCCGGTTCAAACACCGTGGTGTAAGCACATTGCGTTGCCAGCGGACAGTTGCCGCAAGCACCCTTGCTGAACAGACACACCAGCCTCTTCAGTGCATGGCCGAAGCCACCTCGCCAGGCGGATCCGGAATAGCCCCGAGGTCGATGATCCGTCGGGTAAGAAAAACGGATGCGCAACGGTACGATCTCAAGCGGCATCGGGTTTCCCTATCACGATCTGATCTGCTTCGAGCTGGAGTAGTCCGAAGCGGTAATGGCCGGGTATGCCGGTACGCACAATCTCATACGGGGAGCCATTCACCCCCAAGCCAAGACGAATCGCCTTGTTGGTGCGCGATTTGCGTTGCTCAAAGTAGGATTTACGCATTCCTCGACCCAATGCCTCCTCGGTACGATCATGACCCCTGACACCGAAGTTGTTGAGTTGACGGTAGATGTCAAGCACTGCGCTACCGGCAACGCAATCGGCAACCCCGTCGGTCGGGCAGCGAACGCCCCCTTCACCCCGCAGTCGTAGCCGAGCAAGCCAGATATAAAATGCCAGATCGGCGGGTGGCAGATCTACCTCGCCGATCGGCATGATCAGATTGCGACGGCGAGCACAGATCTCCAATGCTGGCGCAATAAATGCTTGGGTTGCAGCCGCGACCACTGCACTAAATGTGGCATTGCCCTGCTGGAGTGCCAGCGGTATCCCCTGACGCATCCGCACAAAGGGGATGGTAGCCAACCAGATGCTGCCCTGACTGGAATCCAGCGGCTTTCCCTCCCTGGTATAGATAATCGTTTTATCTCGGGTAGGAAAAAAGAAGTCAGGCAGGGACTCATAGGGCGCGTTCACCAACACATGGGAGAGCGCATCCTGTGAACGCCCGAATAGCGATAACGCATAGCCGAGGTAAAAACCCATGCTTTTGCGCCCACCCGCAATCGAGGCATGGAGCGCAGTGTCACCATCATCGGTCAATTGACGCACCATTGCAGTGATAAAATCGGCTGCTGCCGAGTTGTCTTGTGGAGTGCGAATATCCGCCATTGGCGCCCCCGAGGCATCGGTAATGACATGAACCCGATCATGACGAAAGGCAATAGCTGGCAGATCGTACTCACGACACAAGCGAAAATACCAACCCGGATCTTGCGATAGCAGCAGAAGCCGTGCCCGTTCCGCCCCTTCGCTGGTGGTGATCAAATGGATCTCATCCGGCACAAACGGGGTCGGGGTTGCCACAGCTAGCGCATAGAGCGATTCGGTCAAAATTTGGGGGGAGAGACCGCTGACCGCAAGAAGAATCTTTTTCATGACGGCAACCTTACAAATAGATCATGCGATCCGCATTCGTCGCAAGCTTGCGGAATCAGATCCGCGCATGGTGATGGGGGAAAAACGAGGAAGGCTTATTTTCAAACGCCTTCATCAAGTCACACCCTAGATGCTCATACGCATACCATCAATAAGGCGACTTCACTTTAATAGATTATAATCACTCAAGCGAAACCAACGACGCGAAAAGATAAATTCGATCACAGGTTCCGGGCAGAGGCTGGTGACCTCTTCAGTCATGTTTTTTCTGTAGAAGGCGGTGGTACTGCCATCTTGCCAGACCGTCTTTTGCATCTTGGCTCGCATTTTGGCGATGTATTCATCCTGAAGGTGTTGTTTGGGATGGATCGCTTTGATGCTTTTATCCTTCTTTACAGCACTGATGGCTTGCACGATATAATCGGTCGCAATCTCCATATAAGACATTTGCGAGCTATGGCCTGAACCTGTGTTTGGACCGTTCACTTTAAAATAGTTGGGGTAACCAGCAACGGTCAAACCCTTATAAGCGACGGCCTTAGTTTCCCATTCGTCATTCAGGTTGCGACCACCCAGTCCATTCACCTGAAAGCTCAGCGCTTTTTTCATGTCTGAATACGCATAATACCCTGTGGCATATACGATGATGTCCAAGGGAATATCCTTGCCGTCTTTTGTTTTAATGCCTGTAGATGTGATGCAGTCTATGCCACTAATATCCACATCGACATTTTCTTTGGCGAGGGCGGGCAGATAGGTGTTTGTCGGTATAACACGCCGGCAGCCCAATTCGTAATCTGGCATCATATGCTGACGCAACTTGTCGTCTTTAATGTATTTTTCTAGGTGCTGCTTCTGCCTTTTCTTGTAATGTCTTTTCATGAGGATGCTGATTTTTGAGATGCCTGGATAGCGGCGAAAGGCGATAAACCTGATGTCATAAAAGATAAAAAAGAGCAAACGGATAAGATGGCGGATGCCCGGCAGCGGTCGAATGAAAGACTCGACAGCACTGTAGTCGCGATCTGTACGCGGAAGAATCCACTGTGCCTTGCCCATAAACAAGCTTACGCGCTCAACCTTGTCGGCAATCGCGGGAACGATCTGAGCGCCGGAACATCCCGAGCCGATAACGCCGACACGCTTTCCTTCATAAGAGATTGAATGATCCCAATGACCGGCATGGAATTGCGATCCTTTGAATCTTTCCGCACCTTCAATATTGGGAATATGCGGGTTTGCCAGCACACCGCTGGTATCGATAATAAAGCGGGCGGTATAACCCTCGCCCGACTCGGTTTCCACATGCCATAAAGATGTGCTTTCATCATATTTGAGGCTGATGACCGTCTGGTTCGTTTTCGTCTTTTGTCTTAGACCAAACTTATCGATGATATGATTGGTATATTCGAGCAATTCGCTTTGCGGGGAGAATGTCTTTCTGAACGGAAAGGGAATAAAGGAGACAGAGTAGAGACCGGTTGGAATATCCACCTCGGCCCCGGGGTAGGAGTTGACCTGCCAGGTTCCGCCTAACTCCGGATTTCTTTCCAATAGGACAAAATCATTAAAACTCTTTTTTTGTAACCGGATAGCCGCCAGCAAGCCTGAAAAACCGGTGCCGATAATCACGGTCTCAAAATATTGAGTCTCTTTTTTGGTGTTGCCGTCCGGTGCTGTTTCTTTTAATGGTAATGACTCTGTTGAATTCATGTTCAAATTATTTTTCGCATTCACTAGCATTCATCCTTGAGGTGTAATTGAAGTGGCCCCCATAGCAAGTGTTATGTTTACCTTTATTTAAGGGGAGTCATCCCACGATCAGCAAGAGTTCCCGAATCCACACATGACCACTCTCTTCTGTAGCGGAAGATGGGTCAAGGAGGAGTGCGGAGCGAAGCAAGCTCCTTGAGGCATCTGGAGCGGAAGTAATCTTGGGCATGTGTGGATTCGGGGGCGGGTAATCAGCCGCTCTAATCGGCCTGCCGCATCGTGGTACGAAACCCCTCAAATAAGCCGGAATGTAACATCGGGTCTGTGTTTCAATTCAATGCATTTACTTCATACCTTGAAGGCATCAAGTCGTAATCCCCTGAAGATCGGGTCTGTGTTTCAATCGTCGTCATCAAAAAAACCTAGCAGTAAAGCGTCTTTAGCAGGGCGGGTGCCAATATTGCGATGGGTCGGGGTAGTGCACCCATCATCGCCGCCACCAGACTGTCGAACCCTGCTGTGAAACTCCAGTACGGGCAAGCATGGGGAGGCCTGGATTCCCAGCAGTGCGATGTCCGGATTGGATGGCAGACGGTAGATACGCACATCATCCTGTCTCGGATCAATATGCGCGCGCACCAATGCCGCCAGCGTTGCTAACTCCTTGCTGTTCTTTTCCGCGTAGTAGACCGAATACTGCACCATCACCGCCTGTTGCGAGATCAGGCGGTGCAGGCGCTGCAACCGTTTCGGATTGGCGATGTCATAGCAGATTAGCACTGGCATCCGACGGTTCAGCGCCATGATTCCAGCTCCAGCAGCCAACGGTGAAAACGGGCATGAATGGCCGCAACCAGATGGCGCAGTGCGCCGCGTCTGCGTTCAAACGCCTGAATAGCAGCAAAGTGGATGGCATCCGCATCCTGCCCGGCGGCGAAGCGCCATCGTTGTGGACGGCGTGCCAACTCCACAACCATATCACAGGCCAGGCAGTGCGCCATATCCCCTGCAATATTCAATCCTTCGGCCGAAATAATCATCGACTCCGGCGGGATCTGTAGCAGAGACCAATGCTCTACCAGCAACAGCGTAGCCATGGCCTGCCAGTCTCGAAGCAGGCTGCGGCCGATTGTACACCGGATGGCCTGACGATGAAAAAATAGATCCAACCACGCATCAAGTGTTCTCTCACCATTAAGGTGATAACGGGTAGCGAGTACGCGTAACACCATGCGGTGCTGCGCCGCCAGCCAGGAGTCATAACGCGCACGCCAGCCCGGCCTGCTGATCATGGCGCTAATCCGCTCCGCCCATGGCTGATTCCCCGAGGTAAATGGCAGCGAGATGGCTAATGCTGAGCCGTCCCGATTCTGCCACAGAATCGGAATCTGATGGCGCAAGCAGGCGAGAAGCACATCTTCGGAAAGCCCCGTTCCCGCATAGGCCACCAGTTGTGAGGTGCGCAGCAGGGGAAAGCGACACTCCACCCGCTTCGGGGCAGAGACCACCAAGCTCGGACCGTCATCAAGCCGCACCGTTGTCCGGCGACCGAGATAGAGCGGCTGCTTCATCGAACGCCGATCCGCACGGCGTCGCGTAGCAGCCGTACGCCGCGCTGCAATGCCTTTCTGGGCAGGGGCGCGAACTGCTCCCACTGCATGTAAAATTCGCGGCGTCCGGCTTTGCCCAGCCGGCATGCGCCCTGCTGCATAGCAAAACTCTCCGCCCGGATGATGCGGCTGCGAAACAGCTTGAGTACCCATCGATCCACCAGCGGGCGCAATGGCTCAATGCAGTCGCAGGCCAACGACTCCCGGCTGTATTGGGCGCAATGCAAAAAACCCAGACAGGGGTCAAAGCCACTCGTAAGCAGGGTGCGAACCGCATCAAAATGGAGCAAGGTGTAGCTCAATGAGAGTAGCGCATTGACGGGATCTGGAGGGGGTCTGCGTTTTCTGGTGGTGAATCCTAGTGATGCTGGCAAATCCTCCGCCAAGGACTGGAAATACAACGACGCCGCGCCACCTTCAATGCCACGAATGGTCTCCAGCGATAGATTTCGTTCGTTCCTGAGTCTGGCCGTTAGCTCGGGCAGAGCGCGGAGTGCGGCACGGTTGTGCTGCCCCCGATGGGTGAGCATACGCAGGGTTCGCCGTTGGCCGGTCAGTTTCATCCGCACCATGGCCGCGGCGATGGCACAACACTGCGCTTCATCACTTACCACACGATACTGCTGGAGGCGTAGTGCATGATCGTGGCCATACGGCGGCAACACCATCGCGGTGCGACGATGGTCGCGTGGCGACAGGATCAACACCCCCGCTCCGGCAGCGGCCAGTGCCGACAACAACCCGCTGTGCAGATTTACCCCCGCAGTGATGACTACCCGTTCCACCATCGTCAGTGGAATGTATTGCGGCCGTCTTTGGCCAGGAATCTCGATGCGCAGCCGCTTGTCTTGCAACGACAAAACGCTATCTTTGCGATCAATAATCAGGGTTTGCATAAGGAAATGATGCTATTCATCCTGATAGATATATTCGATATCAACAATGGAGATGGCGATTGCAGCATGTTCAATCTCCTCTGAGTCTTGCATCCGCAAACCAGCAGATTCACCCTTGGTAGTAAAATCGGGGATCCGAAGGTGGCAGAGCCAGCCCTAACACCATCGGTCGCTGGCGTAGATCAAGCCGAATAAGGAAAAATCGATCTTCGTCCAGATCCATGCGCGCTGCGGACATGGTGCGAAGGTCATGGTGCTCGCCCGCACTTAACCAACATTCAAACACCGACTTCTGGCCGCCAGTGGCATAGCCTTTTACGGCCACCAGCATGCGATGGAGCCGTTTGGGGTCGGTAATGTCGTAGGCGGCGAGGTAGAGATGGCGTTGCATGGACGAATGGTGCAACGGCAGAGTGCAAGTTGTCAGCAGTCACAAGCTTGTGATATTAGAGTAGAAAGCAGCGCAACCTTCTAATTTAGGTAACTACTCAGATCACTCCCAGTTTTCCCGATAGCGGCGTTGAAAAATGCGCATTTACAGTAGTAAACTTAAGGTTTTTCGCCTTGCTATCAGAAAAACTAGAGCAATCTGAGCAGTTACGGGATATTTTTAATGGGTGCTGAGTAGTTACCCCGCTAGATTGGTTGCCGGTGACGGCGTGCGACTTGCCCTATTTTTTCGACTCAACAGTCAGTGAAAATCGAGTTCTTTGCAAATTAGCCACTTAGTTCATCAATTGGTTCGCTTCTGGAAAGCTTTGCCTTGCAGGAGCTGCGCAAACTGATTGATTTCTCGCACATGACGATCACCCCCTACCACTTCCGCACTGCCGGAGGAAAGGAGGTCGATATTGTTCTGGAAGGGCCGGAGCGAGCTGTTGTCGGCATTGAGGTCAAGGCCTCCGCCAATGTCCGCCATTCGGACTTCACAGGTTTGCAGGCACTGGCGGAAGCTGCCGGCAGCAAGTTTCGGCGAGGAGTGCTGATCTACCTGGGAGACAAGGTTTTACCGTTTGGAGACAAGCTGAATGCCATGCCTGTCAGTGCTTTATGGAGTAAAAGCAGGCCATGATCGTAGCCGGATGAAACCGGGGTCAGCCTTTTGAGCCTCTTGCAAAACTCATGAGCGGCGATTGGCTTCCCCACTCTGGCGCATTTCCAGGCGGGTAATAACTACTCAGCACCCATTGCAAACATCCCGTAACTGCTCAGATCGCTTCTGGTTTTGCTGATAGCAAGGCGAAAAAGCGAAGTTTACTACTGTCAATGCGCATTTTTCAACGCCGCTATCAGGAAAACCGGGAGTAAGCTGAGTAGTTACCATCACAGCTTGGTTATCGCCCCTTCTCTCCAATAGGTGCCGAGCATCTGTTTCAGGGTCGGTTGAGACAATACCACCTCGAATTGGCATCAGCATCGCCAAATGGGGAACCGATTGGTAGATGCGTGTGGCGATTATCGTTGCGCATGGGCTTTGCAATAGCTCCTATGTGTAGCAGATTACGGCCATGAGTGTTTACACCGAGCTAACTAGGGATGAGATAATAGCGATTGTCGGGGGGTATAACCTCGGTGGGTTGCATAATTTCACCAATATTGCGGCGGGTATTGAAAACAGTAACTTTTTTATTGATACCGATCGCGGACGGTTTGTGCTCACCATCTTTGAACGCTTGGATCGGAACTCCATTCCATGGTTCATGCAGCTGATGCACCATTTAAGTCACCACGGTTTGCCCTGCCCCGATGTACAATCACAGCGCAATGATGGCGCCATGCTATTCGATTACGGAGAGAAATCGGGCTGCATCGTCTCCTGTCTGCCGGGTAGCATAATGGATCAACTCTCCGAGACACAACTACGCAGTGCTGGTGTAGCCTTAGCTCAGCTGCATGCTGCGGGTGAGGATTTTCGCCCTGTCCGTAGCAACCCTACCGGTGCCGAGTGGCTTGATGTGACTGCAAATCAGGTGATGGCAGAGGCGCGCAATCGCTATGGTGATAACGCAGTGGCCCTATTGGCGGAGGAGATATCCTGGCAGAAGGCACACCATACGGAGGGGCTGCCGCAAGGGATTATCCATGGTGATTACTTCTGTGATAACATTCTTTTCGATGGCGATGATGTTGCGGGCATCATCGATTTCTATTATGCTCATACTGCCCCTTGGGTGATGGATATTGCCATCGCCATCAATGCGCTCGCGATCAAGCTGGGCGAAGATGATACACCGCGTATGATGGCTTTCATGGAGGGGTATCAACGGGTAAGAAGATTAACTGATGCCGAACAGCAGGCGCTACCAGCGCTACTGAGGTTAGCGGCCCTCCGCTTTTGGCTATCGCGCCTCTATGATGCAATTTTTCCCAGAGATGGCGCAATGACCCAAAGCAAGGATCCCGAAGAGTACCGCCACAAACTGTTGCTGCACCGTAACTACTCAGCTCACGCCTTGTTTTTTTGATGGCGGCGTTGAAGAATCCTCATTTACAGTAGTAAACTTAAGCGTTTTCGTCTTGCTGTCAGAAAAACAAAACGCAATCTGAGCAGTTACACGACACCGCAAATCTTGAGCGCCCACTCGGAAATGGTAACAAGGAGCCACCGATGAATCCTACCGCTACGGGAAACAACCCGCTCCCACCCAGCGCCATCGCGCAGGCAATCCGCAGCATGGCGGCGGCAATCGCAGATAACCCCGTGCATCTGATTGGCATTCGCCGAGGCGGTTCACTGGTGGCCGATGCGATCGCCAGTCAATTGCAAACACAGGGAAAAACGGTGCTTCGCGGCGATCTCGACATTAACTTTTACCGCGACGACCTCGACACCATTGGCCCCAATCCCGAGGTGCGATCTAGCCATCTTCCCTTTGATATCACAGATAAAACTATCTGGTTGATTGATGATGTGCTCCAAAGTGGGCGCACCATCCGTGCCGCCCTTGGAGAGCTGTTCGACTATGGTCGTCCAGCAGCAATCCGATTGGCCATCTTGATTGACCGTGGGGGACGCCAACTACCGATTCAGCCCGACCTGACCGGTATTCAGCATGAAGTTTCCGCTACGACTGCGATTGATTTAGATTGCCAGAACGGCCAATGGTCGGTTGCATTGCGCACCATCACCCCATGACCACCTACTACCAATGAAACACCTATTTGGCATCGCCGACCTAACTCGGCAACAGATCACCACCCTGCTCGATCTCGGCGAATCGTTCATTGAGCTATCGCGGCGCTCGCTCCGCAAGACCCCCACCCTGCGTGGTAAAACCATCATCAACCTCTTCTTTGAAAACTCCACCCGCACCCGCACCAGCTTCGAGATTGCGGGCAAGCGGCTATCGGCAGATGTGATCAATATATCCGCAGCTACCTCCGCAACCCAAAAGGGCGAAACCCTGCTCGATACCGCGCAAACCCTAGCCGCCATGCGCCCGCATGTGCTGGTGATTCGCCACTCAGTCGCCGGATGCTGCCACTTTTTGGCGGACTACCTACCGCATACCGCGATCGTGAACGCGGGCGATGGTGCCCACGAACACCCAACCCAACTCCTGACCGATCTCCTCACTTTGCGTCAGCAATGGCCATCGGTCGAAGGAAAAATATTGACCATGGTCGGGGATATCGCCCATTCACGGGTCGCGCGGTCACACCTCATTGCTGCGGCCACACTGGGATACCACATCCGCTTAGTAGCACCAAAAACCCTGCTACCACAACAGGTAGAGCGTTATGGCTGCGAAATTTTTCATGACTTCGACGCTGCCATTCCCGGCTCCGATGCCATCTATATGCTGCGCATCCAAAGCGAACGGCTGACCGATAACTGCGCCTTCCCTTCCGTGCGTGAATACCACGAAGCTTACGGCCTCAACCGTGCCCGACTGGCGCGAGCCAACCCTGGCTGCGTGGTGATGCACCCCGGGCCTATCAATCGTGGTGTGGAGATCGCCACGGATGTCGCGGACGGTGCACAAAGCCGCATTCTCGATCAGGTTGAACATGGCGTAGCAATCCGCATGGCTGTGCTCACCACCATGTGCGGAGGGCAAAATTATGACCGCTGATCTCTGTATTCATGGCGGCAGGGTGGTTGATCCCGCCAATGGGATCGATCAAACGGCGGATGTGTGGATCTCCGATGGATGTATCACTGGGATCGGGGACTTTTCGGGGGATGCTACCCGCACCATCGATGCCCGCGGATTGGTCGTTGCCCCCGGCCTAATCGATATGCATGTCCACCTGCGTGAGCCCGGTCAGGAGTGGAAAGAGGATATCGCCTCCGGCTCGCAAGCCGCCGTGGCCGGAGGCATTACCACCCTCTGCTGCATGCCCAACACTACGCCCACGATCGACCATGCCGGCGTGGTGCGTCAGGTGATCGAACGGGCGCGCGAGGTGGGGCTGTGCCGCCTGCACCCGATTGCAGCAGTGAGCAAAGCGCTCAAGGGCAAGGAGTTGACCGAAATGCGCGAACTCCACCGCGCGGGCGCAGTCGCATTCTCCGATGATGGCCTGCCGGTATGGCATGCGGGGGTGATGCGCAAAGCACTGGAGTATGCCGCCAGCTTCGGTTTCTTGATCATCCAGCATGCCGAGGAGCTACAGCTCACCCACGATGGCTGCATCAATGAGGGGTGGATATCGACCCAACTTGGCGTCAACGGCATGCCCGCAGCGGGCGAAGATACCATGGTGGCGCGTGACATCATGCTCTGCCGCCTCACCGGTGGCCGCTACCATGTTGCCCACATCTCTACCGCTGGTGCGGTGGCCTTGGTGCGCGCAGCACAGGCCGAGGGGTTGCCAGTGAGTGCCGAGGCCGCACCCCACCACTTTGCCCTCACAGAGGAGGAGCTGTTGGGCTACAATACCGATGCCAAGATGAATCCGCCGCTTCGTAGCGAGACCGACCGTCAGGCGGTGATTGCGGGGCTGCGCGATGGCACCATCGCCACCATCGCCACCGATCACGCCCCCCATCACCCCGATGATAAACGCTGCGGCCTCTCCTGTGCTGCATTCGGCATTGTCGGGTTAGAGACCATGCTACCGGTGTCACTGCAACTGGTGCGCGATGGCGTGCTCACCCTGCCCCGCCTGATTGCCAACATGGGCCAACACCCCGCGCAACTGCTGGGTCTGAAGAGCGGCACCCTGAATATCGGCGCCGCTGCCGACCTCTGCATCTTCGATCCCAAGCGGAAATGGGTGGTGGATCGCTACCAATTGCGCTCAAAAAGCCACAATACCCCGTGGCACGGCAAAACCATGACCGGCCAAGTCATCCACACCATCATGGATGGACGCATCGTGTTTCAATTGGGTAGCGAGGAATGAATATTTTTCACCACGACTTTAATCACGATTTTCACCACGACTTTCACCACAGAGGCACAGAGGCGCAGAGTTTTTTGCATAGATGCCCGTCACCTCTCCGTAAAGTGACTGAAAGCATAAGGCTTTTCACACCTTCTTGCGCTTCTATCTTTTCCTCGGTGCCGCTGTACCTCGGTGGGAACACCGTCTTCTTACTTGAGGCAAACCTTTGAATATACTACGCCATTGGCAAGGATCATACCCCGAACTCCATGGTGGTGCCATCACCATTGGCAACTTCGATGGCGTTCACATGGGGCATCGTCAGGTACTCGAGGAGCTGCGCGGCCACGCCCTCGCGGCGCAAGGAAAAAGGGGCGATGGCGCTGCTATCGTCGTCACCTTTGACCCCCACCCGCGCAAGGTGTTGTTTCCACAAGAGGCGCCGCGCCGCCTGTGCCATCTTCATGAGCGGCTAGAGCGCATCGACCGCTGCGGCATCGACGCCACTTTTCTGCTCCATTTTGACCACCAACTGGCGGCACTAGAGCCAGAGGTGTTTATTCGCCAGTTGCACAACAAATTCGCCTTTCGGCACATGCATGTCGGCTACGACTTCGCCTTTGGCAAAGGGCGCAGTGGCCACATTGCCAGCCTGCGCCAAATGGGTGATGCGATGGGGTTTACCGTCAGCGAGGCCGCCGCCTTCGAGATGCATGGCGCCATTGTCTCCTCCAGTAGAATCCGCTCTGCAATAGAGGCCGCCGATCTCGAGCTGGCGGCGAGACTGCTCGGGCGCCCATTCTCCATCAGTGGTCATGTCGGTTTTGGCGACCAGCGCGGACGGCAGCTCGGCTTCCCCACCGCCAACCTTGATTTGCGTGACCTAGTACATCCACCGGCCGGCATCTACGCCGTGCGTGCCCATAGCCGAAAGCAGTCATGGAACGGCGTCGCCTATCTCGGCTTTCGCCCTACCTTTGCTGGCCGCACCTTGGTGCTGGAGACCCACCTGTTCGACGATCAGCCCGACATGTACAAAAAACGGCTACAAGTCGATTTCATTCAACGGGTACGCGAAGACCGCGCCTACAACAATGCTGAGGGGTTGGCACGACAGATCGAACGCGATTGTGCCGATGCCCGCGCCATTCTGGACACGGGGTGAAAATTGGCACTAATTAACCGCAAAGCGCGGCACCAATACCATATTCTTGAGACCATGGAAGCAGGCATCATGTTGCTAGGGCCAGAGGTAAAATCCCTGCGCGCGGGGCAAGGAAACCTAACCGAGGCCCACTGCATCGTCCGCAACGAAACCGTGATGTTGATCGGCAGCCACATCAACCCCTATCCACCGGCAGCAGCCAACAACCATGCCGATCCCGCAAGAACCCGCAAGCTATTGTTACATAAGCATCAAATTACACGCCTGATTGGCAAGCTCAAAGAGAAGGGGCTGACATTGGTGCCACTAAAACTCTATTTTAATGAGCGCGGCAGAGCCAAACTGGAGATCGGGCTAGCACGGGGTAAAAAGATGCACGACAAACGCCACGCCCTCAAAGAGCGCGATGTCCAACGCCAACTCCAGCGCGACTACAAAACTGGATAAGACTCACAGTGCAGGATCGAGATTAAAACCACTCCTACCACTATAGATCACAAATCTTTTTCCATCATTGATAACCAGCAAGGTATAGCCCTCCACACCTGTGCTAGTGGTGAACTGATGGTGCTAAATCCCCCACAACTGGGTCGCGCCATGATGCGGCATATTGCTGGGCTGGAGGCGGATGCGCGCTGGCGAACTGAGTGGCAACCCAAGCCCGCATCCACTATCCGTTACTGGTTTGATTGCTGGCCACCACCGTGGATGGGGCTGACGGTGGGCGAAGAGCTGGCCTTCGGACTGCATTGGCAAGAGGAGCGCGCCCAGCAAGTACTGGCACAGTGGGAATTATCACACCTCAAACGCACCCAACCCACGCTGGCGCTTGATCACTTCGATGCAGTTTGCCTCATGCTCGCCCATGCCGAGCTTGCCAATTGCGACCTGCTACTGATGGAACAGCCGGATGCTGGGCTCTCCATTGATCAGTGGCAGACATTCATCACCATGCTCAAGCAATGGCTAGCACGAAGCCAAGCCATAGCGTTGATTACCGGACATCTGTAACGACTCCGATTTTTTGCCTTGCTATCAGGAAAACCGTAATAAATATTAGTAGTTACACCAGATATGGGGTTTCGGCTAGTTCCAGCGCCTCGCAGGCTGTGATCCATGCGCTCTCTTGCTTGGTGATGGAGGATGCCAGCTGATGACTCTCCAGCGTGAGTGCTTTCTGTAGCGGGATCTGACTCCCATCGTACAACGCAGGGTCTGCCAACTTCGCCTCCAGCGCGGTTTGCTGCTGATGCAGGGCATCCAACTCCTGCTCCATTTTTTTCGCACGATTGCGCAACGGCTGGATCGCCTTGCGTTGCGCCACTTTGTCGCGCCGATCTTGCTTGCGCGAAGGCCCATTGCTGGCCGTTTTTCCCGAAACAGGCTCCTCCTGATCGCGCGCAGCCAATAGCCACTTGGCGTACTCATCCAAATCGCCAGCAAAAGGCTCAGCCTTGCCATCCGCGACCAGCACCAGCGAATCGCATACCGTGCGCAACAGATGGCGATCATGCGACACCAAGATCATCGCCCCTTCAAACTCCTGCAACGCCATCGACAGTGCATGACGCATATCGAGATCGAGATGGTTGGTTGGCTCATCAAGCAGAAGCAAATTAGGCTGCTGATAGACGATCATCGCCAGCACCAGCCGCGCCTTCTCGCCTCCTGAAAAGGGTGCCACTGCATCCGTCGCCATATCGCCACGAAAATCAAAGCCACCAAGATAGTTGCGGGCATCGCGTTCAGAAATCGCACGATCAAGCAGTTGCAGATGCGCAATCGGCGAACAATCATCATGCAACTGCTCCAGCTGATGTTGGGCAAAGTAGCCAATACGCAGCCCCTTGGCGCACTCCCGTTGACCTCTCATCGGTGCCAACTCACCCGCCAACAGCTTGATCAAGGTCGATTTTCCCGCCCCATTGGAACCCAGCAAGCCAATGCGATCCCCCGGCAACAGGCTGAACGAGACCCCGCGTAGAATCATATTATCGCCATAGCCGGCACTCGTCTTCTCTAGCCGCAACAGCGGATTCGGTACCACCCCGGGATGGGTAAAAGCAAACGAAAATGGCGAATCGACATGGGCGGGAGCAATCACCTGCATCCGCTCCAACGCCTTAAGCCGACTCTGCGCCTGCCTCGCCTTGGTCGCCTGGGCACGAAAGCGGTTGATGTAGCTATTCATGTGCGCAATCTCAAGCTGCTGCTTGTCGTGTGCCGACTGCTGCTGGGCAAGTTGCTCGGCATGAATACGCTCAAAGGCCGAATAATTCCCGCTATAAAGCGTCACTTTGTGCTGGGCAATGTGGGCAATATTGGTAATAGATTGATCAAGAAAATCACGATCATGTGAGATCAACAGCATGGCACCCGAATAACTCTTCAACCACTTTTCCAGCCAGATCACCGCTTCGAGATCAAGATGGTTGGTCGGCTCATCAAGCAACAGCAGATCCGAGCGACACATCAGTGCCCGCGCTAGGTTGAGCCGCACGCGCCAACCACCAGAAAAGCTCGCCACCGCGCGCTCCTCCTCACCGGGGGTAAAGCCGAGGCCATGCATCAAACGGGCGGCACGGGCGGTTGCGGCATAGCCATCAATCGCGGCCATGCGCTCATGCAAATGCGCCAATTGATCCCCATCGCCATGCAACTCCACCGCAGCCAGTTCCAGCTCCAGAGCCGTCAGTTCGGCATCTCCCTCCATAACATAGCGAATTGCAGGCGTGGGCAACGCCGGAGTCTCCTGTGCCACATGGGCAATAGTGATTCCACGATCCATACGGAAACTGCCGCCATCCTCCTCCAGCCCACCAAGGATGAGGGTGAACAGCGATGACTTGCCACAACCATTGGCACCCGTCAGCCCCAGTTTATCGCCATAGTTAATAGTGAAACTGGCCTGTTCAAACAACAGTTTGGCGCCATGGCGCAGGGTAAGTCGATCAAAATAGAGCATGCGCTACCCTATCGCCATGCCAGATGGCCGCATTGCTGGCGCCACTCGCCATGGGCATTGGGCAGATGCGCCAGCAACCACTGCGCGGCAGCGATCGGCACGACCGCATCCTGCACCCCATGCACCAGATGCACCGGCTGATGAACCGCAGCCAGCTCACCGCGCAGATCGAGCCGACGCAACAGGATAAGACCCGCCTCCAGCCCCGAATCTGTCGGCAATGGAATCATAGCCAGATGTTCAGCCACCGATTGCCGCAACGCCGCACGCATGATCCCTTCGCCATGCAGCATCAAACGGGTAAAGTGCGCTAGCCCTTCGCTCTTTTGCTTACCTCGCACGGAATCCGCCATAGCCTCAAGTTGCGCCAGCTCGACACCGTGGGGCCAGTCGGAACGCTTACAAAAAGCGGGGGTGGCGGCAAAAAGTTGCAGCGATTGGATGCGCTCAGGCAATCGCGCCGCCAGTTGCAACGCCAACATGGCACCAAGTGACCACCCCACCAGTGCCACCTCTCCTTTAGGAAACTGCGCCATCAGCCAATCCAGCCAGCCATCGGCTACCACATCCCCCGCCCCGCCGTGCCCAGGTAGCGAGAGCAGGCAATCGTTCGCATCGATCGCAAACTGCTCCCGTGGCCAGATCTCCGGTGATTGACCCCAACCATGAATAAACACACGCGGCAACTTCGCCCGCGCTTCAAATCCCCCTAGCATGATCGAAGTGCGGCCAGCAAGCGGTCAAGCTGCTCCGTGGTATGCCTTGCTGACAGCGTAATGCGCAATCGCGCGCCCCCCTTTGGCACTGTTGGTGGCCGGATCGCCACTACCCTCAACCCTTGTGCCTCCAAGGCATCGGAGGCGGCCAAAGCCTGAATATTCGCCTGAGCATCCCCCCCATCCTCACCAACATACCAGGGGATAATTGGGGAGGCCGCCGCCCCGCCCCCCTGCTTGGTGAAATAGCGCATATTGCTTCGCAGCTGTGCCAAGCGATCCCCTCGTTGCATCGCATGCAACGCCGCCAAGGCGGCTGCGGCTAGCATTGGCGGCAACGCCGTAGAGTAGATCAAGGTACGCATGCGCTGAATCAACCCCGCAATCAATGGTTTCTGCGCCAACACAAAGGCGCCGTAACCGCCAAACGCCTTGCCCAGGGTTCCGGTCATGATCAATCGTGGATCTCCGCTCATCCCGACTGCCGCCGCCAGCCCGCGCCCATCCTCACCCATAGTGCCAATGCCATGGGCATCGTCGAGCAGCAGCAAGGCATCAAAGCGCTGCGCCAACTCCAATAGCCCAGCCACATCCGCGCAATC
>JAUZRF010000123.1 GCA_030950645.1 Mariprofundales bacterium | reverse complement strand
GCCCATCACAGCAAGGAGAAGCATAATTACGATGAATTTGCCCATGGCCAATACCCATTTCATCACGCCAACGCTACGGACACCCCCTGAGCGCTGGCAAGCGCAGACAGGATTTACCTTGATTGAGGTGATGATGGTGGTCGCCATCGCGGGCATTCTCGTAGCCATTGCCGTCCCATCCTACAGCACATGGCGTCAATCACTGGGGCTATCCGCCGCTACCAATACCCTGATGGGACACCTCAAGCAGGCGCGCCATTTGGCGATCAGTGAAAACCGATCGGTAAAGATCGTAATTACCGCCCATCAATATATCTTTGATAGTGGCTCCAACAGTACCAATAAGAACCTCACAGTATCAATGGCGCAATTTAATAACGCAACGCTCGCACCATCTGCGGGCACATTCACATTTTCGAGTCACGGCACCGTGAATGCCGGCAATATCGTCATCACAGCAGGCACCACATCCAAAACGCTTAGAATTAACTTCATTGGTCGAGCATATTTATGATGGTTCTCGCCGCGAGACCTCCGCGAGCACAAGGCTTCAGTCTGATTGAGGTCATGGTGGCGATGCTGGTCGCCTCGGTAGGCATCATGTCGCTCACTACCTTGACCATCTCATCTCTCAACGCCAACACCTTAGCCAGGGAGCGCATTGCCGCTACCAATCTAGCGGTGGAGGTGATTGAATCGTGGCAGGCATCTACGACAGATACACTACCAACTTTGGTTTGCGCCAATGGCTCCATCCAACTCACCACCGGCATCCCAGGAGGCACGCAGTCAAGCTGCCAGCTCAACTCAGGCGAGGTGAAAACCTCATTCACCATCACGATCAGCACCCAAGCAGTGCAAGCACCACTGCCACCAAATCCAGCAGGCGCGCCAGTACTAACCGACCTCTATGCGGGTCTGCGCATTACCGCATTACTTATTGATAAGAATAATTCAGCGGTTATCTATGCGGGCACACACGGTGACGGCCTATTCAAAAGTGCGGACAGCGGAGCCACTTGGAGCAAGGTCTACGGCTCCGCCTTCAGCAAAGTCAACGCGTTGCTACAACAACCTCCACCTAGCCCGATCATCATCGCGGCAACCGACAGCTATACGCTGGCCAATACCAACTGGGGCGGAACATGGCAGCAATTAAAAACAGGCTTGGCCAACGCAAACATCCTAGCTTTGGCAACGGATTCATACAGCATGCTATACGCGGGCGAGGATCTGTACACCTTCAATACAGGGGGTATTTATACAAGCACAAATGATGGTTATAGTTGGATTGCTGCCAATGGGGCATCCTTAGCCAATCTTTCTATTCATGCCTTAGCAACGGATACCTACGCTTACGCCGGTTCAAACAACGGAGTTTACCGCAGCAACAATAGCGGAGCCAGTTGGAGCTGGCGACCCGCAGCCACCACGGACACCTATGCCACCATTTACAGCCTAGCAACCAGTCCAACCAGCGCGGGAACACTCTATGCAGGCAGTAATAAAGAGGTGGTGATTAGTAGCGACTGGGGAGAAACCTGGCTAACCAACATCTGGTCAGGTACGGCACCAAACACGCCATTCCGCGCGTTGGCAATTGGCACAGATAACGCTGGCAACCAAATACTTTATGCCGGATCAGACAAAGGAATATACAAAGATGCAGCAACAAGTCTTGCCAGCTTAATCGCCACAGGCATCCCACTTCAGGCTGACTTACGCACCTATAGCTTGGTGACCAAGCCCACCGCAGATCCATACACCCTCTATGCCGGAACCGATGGCGGCCTATTCAAAAGTACAGACCAGGGCGCTCATTGGACTCGGAGTGACCTCGGCGACGGCAGTAGCAACTCCGCCATAGGCTTGATCCCGAAAGAAAAAGTCGTCAAAGTGTCGTGGACACACAAAACGACTCCACATCAAGTCACGCTAACCCACATTACCGAACGCCCCTATTAACCCCATCCGCGCATGTTCCATCTAACCCCCACCCACCCGCCACAACAGGGCTTTTCTTTGATCGAACTCATGGTTTCCATGACCATTGGGCTTATCATCATTGCAGGGGTTGTCGCCATCTTTATTTCACAAAATAAGGTGCAAAGCGGTGAAGCACACCGTTCCGAATTGTTAGCCGATCTGCAATTGTCATCCGGCATTATTCAATCCGAACTCAGGCAGGCACAAGATGTCTACTCCTGTGGTAATGCAGTGGTGTATCAGCCATTAGACTCAACTGTTGCCACCACCGCCACCTGCCCGGTTACGGTTGATGCCGCGAACGGCGCCTTCAAGCTCATTGCCGCTGGCGCAAGCGGCTGTAGCACCAGCAACACTGGATGCATTTGCTGGGATCGACCCAATCAAGGTAGCGGCTGCCAGGAAATGATGCGAAATATTAAAGCCAGCACAGGGCTTAATGTCACCGTTGATGCCTATGGCGTCTATACCGTGACCATTACCGGCCAATTCAACAATGCACAACACAGCCTACAAGATTTGGCAATGGGGATTCATGTATGGCCGAGGAACTGATGCAACCACACCCTCTATCCGATAAAAGAGCGCATCAAGATGGATTTGTCTTGATCACCGTCATTATCATTCTGTCACTATTATCCTTGCTATCCATTGGCCAAGTATACCGCTCCAGAACCAATCAGCAGGAAAGCGCAAGCTCGGTAATGAAAACACAAGCGACCTACTATGCAGAAACTGCAATCTCCTACATACAATGGGCATGGGCCAATGACGCCGACTTTGACGCCAGCCTCGTCGCTTCTGATAACACAACCATCGGCGATCGAGCAGAATGGCTTACCGCAATTACCAATCCCGGCCCAACAACCATCGGTGGGAGCAATGGAACAATCAGGTATTGGGATAACAGCCCCATGACGAGCCGCGCAGTACGATGGGGCAGCAGCACATGCACTCCTCCACAACCGATCATGCACAACATTGCTGCTAACTTGTCGACATTCATCACGCTCAATATCGATCAATATGGCACAATATCACCGCTAAATAACCAGTCTGTGCCTACCAATGGCGCGATCATTTGGCTTACTGCGGGAACCCCAAGCACCGATTATGAGATTACCAGTGTCGCCACATGCACCTTGACATCCCCAGATCAAGGCTGCTTCAAAATAGGAAAAGATGGATGCGGAAACCCCATCAATGCGAACAATACACTATACCATGTCGTAGCGTATGCTATCGGCTATGTGAACAGCAAACCCTTATACCTGCTACGCTCCATTATTTACTAAAAACCTGAACTCAAAATGCATCGTAACTACTCAGTACCCCACCAGAAAATGGCTGTAACTGCTCAGATTGCTTCCGGTTTTCCCGAACTTTTCACATCGATGGAAAATACATTCGCCATTTTGCAAAATATTCATTGCGGCCACAAAGTGTGATACAAGACACATTCTACAAAAAAACAATCAGTAGCGTTTAGACTCTGTGTCGGTAATGGAATATACCCGCACATTTAAAAGGAGACTTTATTATGGAAACAATGAGAAACAGCCCGCCCAAGCTGCTCACTATGCTCTGCGCATCAACACTTTCAATCTTTAGCTTGACATCAGTTAGCGATGCTGCCGCCTCCGAACCTAGGAATGCAAATTGCATCGCATTTAGCACGGCTATTACCCAAGAGACCTTGCTAAAAGGGAATGAAGACAAACTAAAAGTGGACGAGAATGCATTCAAACAAACTGATGATCATCTGAAAAATATCGAAGATATCAGTGCAGCAAAAGAGACAAAAGCTGGAAATAAGGTGGCTGCCGCAGAACATCAAGCCAAGTCGCAAAAATATGGCAAGGACTCGAAAGACCATGGCGACAAGTCAATAACGCATAACGGCGAGGCAATAAATCATGGAATCAAACAACAAAATCTTGGAATCAGCATCGTTCCTGCAGGAATGAGTAGTTGCACCACTCCAGACGGGATTTCCGGTTTTCTCCCAAGTGCATCTGCCGGTATTATATCCGCACCTGTGCCCAAAACTCTACGCGAGATACCTGGACAATAACTCAATTGGCACAAAAAATGACATGGCCATTTTGCAAAATATCCATCGAGGCCACAGAGTGTGATGCAAAACACATCCTACAAAAAGGCAAACGGTATCGTTTGTCTTCTGTGTCGGTAAAGGGATATGCCCTCGCATGAAATATCTCTGGCATCATGCCAGCGCATTTAAAAAGGAGACTTATTATGAAAACGATGAAAAATAGCGCGCCCAAGCTACTCACTATGCTCTGCGCATCTGTACTCTCAATCTTTGCCTTGGCATCAATTGGCTATGCTGATTCAGACGAGGTGACAATTTGCCATGTACCTCCAGGAAATCCTAGTAACCCACAAACGCTAGAAATCAGTGAGCACGCTGTGAGCGCCCATATTGGTGTGCATGCAGGCGACCATCTAGGAGCATGCACGAGTGATGATGCCGTAGAAACCTCTGAAGTCGAAACGCCTGAGACGACCTCCTCCGGCCCTGTGAACGCGAATTGCGTCGCATTTAGCACAGCTGTTACCCAAGAGACTGCGCTAAAAGATAGTGAAGACAAGCTAAAAAATGACGAGGATGCGTTCAAAGAAACCGAAGATGAACTCAAAGACAGCGAAGATGAACTCAAAGCACAGGCTATAGAAGATGGAGATAGCGTGGCGGCCGCAGAACATGAAACCAAGTCGCAAGAGTATGAAACCAAGTCGCAAGATCATGAAGACAAGTCAAAAAATCATGAAGACGCGTCTACAGATCATGCAGCCAGACAGCAAGGTTTTGCAAGCAGTACCGTTCCAGCAGGAATGACCAGCTGCACTACCCCAGGAGGAAGCTCTGGTTTTCTCCCAAGTGCCTCTGCAGGTATTGTGTCCTCACCTGTGCCCAAGGCTCTGCGCGAAATATCTGGACAATAACCCGCCCAAATATGCACCAACAAAAGCCCTCTTCGGAGGGCTTTTGTCTTTTGAGCCTCTTGCAAAACTC
>JAUZRF010000122.1 GCA_030950645.1 Mariprofundales bacterium | reverse complement strand
GTCAGAGCGCAATGATTTGGCTATATTCGCACATCGTCTTGTTATAAATTATGGAGGCGACAATGTCTGATTTTTTTGATAGTATGAAACAAGGTATGACGGAAGCAGTTCAATACTCTAAAAACAAATGTCCTGATGCTGTTGTGCATAAATTTTCAGCGGTTGATGTAAAAAAGATCCGTTCTAATCTAGCGATGAGTCAAACTGAATTTGCTTCTGCATTTGGCATTAGTGTCAGCACATTGCGTCACTGGGAGCGGGGTGACCGCATCCCTCAAGGGCCAGCACTTGTACTACTAAATATCGTAGCCAAGGAACCGCAAACTGTTTTAAATGCCCTAGGGAAGTGCTGATCAAACCATGTCTGAGCAAGTCGGGGTCGGACCAATCTAAGTGATTGAGTGAAAGGTATTAAGTGTCTAAATATAGGCGTCTTTATGGCTTAGAATGTTCTTTTTGATGTGAGCAAGGGGAGTTTAAGGGGAGTCTATGCCAAGAGCCAATCGACACCATATTCCTGGTCAGGTATGGCATATAACCCACAACATGCGGTTAACGGGGACGCTACCCTTTTAGTAACTACTCAGCTCACTCCTGGTTTTCCCGATAGCGGCGTTGAAAAATGCCCATTTACAGTAGTAAACTCCGTTTTTTCGCCTTGCTATCAGAAAAACCGGAAGCGCTTTGAGCAGTTGCGCTTCATTGTTCATTCACATTTCTTCGGATAGCGTTCGTGGCATGAGATCCATTGTTGATTCCATCGCAGAGCGTCCGTCCATGGGCGCAATGATGACTTCTTGCAAAGCCTTCATTGTTCCGTCACGGAATCGTATGGCGCATTTGATGATGTTGCTGTTTGCTTTTCAGGTGGTGGCATCGGGTGTCTGTCTAATGATACCACAGGCGCAAGCCACGCCGATGGCGCATGCGATGGTCATCAGCAGCCATGCGCTCGGTGGGGGGATACCGGATGATATGGATAATGCTTCGCATGATTGCGGGCATGGCCACTGCAACGCCAATTTCCATTGTGATCAGCCGGATCTCTCGGTGTCCAATGCAATGCCATTGGTGTCAACGCCGCTAGCCGCTGCTGTTTGGGTAGCGATTCTCTCTGTAAATCTTTCCCCGCAACCACTGTTGCCTTCGTTGCGCTTAGCGCGCGTGCCCACTGGGCCGCCGCGCAGCGCCTCCCTCCTCTACACAACCAGCCAACGCCTCCGTATTTGATTCTAGCTTGCTGCTTTAAGCCACTGCTCTAACCGAGTTGTGGTGCACGCACCGTTTTGGTCGCGCGCATATCTTATCAGCAGGAGGCGAATCAATGGATCGCTCCCCCTTCAATATCCAGCAGATGCTGGCGCTCATCGTTATTACGATCATCCTATTCCCTCTCTCTGCACGGGCCGAGCAGCCACAGCTTTCGCTGGCGCAGGCCGAGGCATTGGCGGTAAAAAACAGCCCCGCGCTGGCTGCCACTGCCTATCAGGCCAAAGCGATGGCCGCCATTCCTTCTCAGGTGGGATCGCTGCCAGATCCATCGCTCGATTTCAAGGCGATCAACCTGCCTGTGGATAGTTTTTCCACCAGCCAGGAAAATATGACTCAGCTCCAGTTTGGTTTCACGCAAGCTATTCCTTTCCCCGGTAAGTTGGCGCTTAAGGCGAAAGCAGCGGAGCAGATGGCGCAGGCGGCGCTGCATAACAGCAAGGAGTTTCGCCTCAAACTACTAAGCCATGTTCGCATCCGCTGGTGGAATCTGATCTATCTTGACCATGCGCTAGCCATTGTGCGACGCAATCAAGCGTTGTTGCGCAATTTAGTGCGCATTGCCGAGACCAAGTACAAGACAGGCAGGGGGTTGCAGCAGGATGTGCTGTTGGCACAGATGGAGCTCTCCAAGCTGCTGGAGAAGGAGTTGAGCATCTCCACGGCCCGCATTGATCAGCGCGCGGCCTTCAATGCCCTGTTGGGTCGATCTGCTGCCACGCCGGTCATGTTGATTTCGCGCCGGAAATTGGCGAGTCGCGAATTGGCTACATCCCTTAATTTCCCCGACCAGTTGGATATTCCCTCGCTGAAACAGATGGCGCGCAGACAGCGGCCAATGTTGGCGATGATGGATGCCAAGCTGGGGGCAGCCGATGCACGGCTAGCGCTGGCCAACAAGGGATATTACCCCGATTTCAAGCTCGGTGCCGCCTATGGTGTCCGTCAGGGCGTAAATATGGCCACCAAGCGCACCCGGCCTGATTTCGCCTCGGTCATGGTTTCGATGACTCTGCCTATCTACGCCGACCATAAACAGGACAAAGAGATAGACCAACGCACCGCCGAGCGCGAGGCCTCCAATTATTCGTTGCAGGACGCAGAGATTCAGGTGGATGCCGAGATTGATGCCGCTGCCGCTGACCTGCGTATCTCCCGGGATCGGGTGCGCCTGTTTCGTCAGGGGATCCTGCCGCAGGCACGGCAGACCACCGCCTCGATGTTGGCCGGTTATGAGGTGAATAAGGTGGACTTTCTTAACTTAGTACGCGCCCAACTTAATGAATTTAATATGGATATCCGCTACTGGCAGCAGGTGTCCTTGGCCCATCAGGCCGAGGCACGGCTGCTGGCTGCGGCAGGAAAAGATCATTGGACCAAGGATGGAAAAAAAGATGAGTAAGAAATTGATATTGATCAGTCTGGCCATGCTGTTGGCAGGTACTGGCGCTGGCTATTTTGTGGCGGCGAACAAGGGTGCAGACAGCGCAGTAACTAAGAAGGGGGATGGCCCTTGCGCCGGTGGTGCGCAGCCTTTGGCATGGCGCAGTCCGATGAATCCGTCAGTCACCAGCCCGACCCCAGCCAAGGATAATATGGGGATGGATTACATTCCGATCTGTGCGGATAGTGGTGGCGGTAATGCGCCTGCCGGAACGGTAAAAATTGATCCGACTATCACCCAGGACATTGGTGTACGGCTAACTACAGCCAAGCTGAAGAATCTATCTCGAACCATCACTACCGTTGGTCGCATCACCTATGATGAAACCAAGCTGGTGACGCTGCACCCGAAGGTGGAGGGTTGGGTGGATCGGCTGTTTGTCGATAAAACCGGAGAGCAGGTGGAGAAGAACACCATACTGCTCTCCTACTACGCGCCGGAGCTGGTGTCCTCACAAGAGGAGTATCTGTTGGCACTGGCCAATTGGCGCCAGCTAAAAGATAGCTCCTACCCAGATATTCGCGTCGGTGCCAAGCAGTTGCTGGAAGCCTCGTTGGATCGCTTGCGGTTTTTTGATGTTGCCGAGCATCAAATAGCGGAATTGCGTCGTAGCCACAAGGTGAAGAAGAGTCTGCATATTCATTCACCAGCCTCAGGCGTGGTCACTAAAATTGGTGTGCGCGAAGGGGCGCATGTCACCCCGATGACTGAGCTCTATCAGATCGCCGATCTGTCGCGGGTGTGGGTGCTGGCCGATCTCTATCAATACGAGATACCTTGGGTGCATAAGGGCGATACAGCCACGCTGGCGATCTCTTCGCTGCCAGGCAAGCACTTTACTGGAAAAATCACCTATATCTACCCATATCTTGATGCCAAAACACGCACCAACAAGGTGCGTATCGAGTTTGATAACAGGGACGGACTGCTCAAGCCAGAGATGTTCGGTGATGTCACGATTGCTACCCGTCGCCGCCAGCCCGGGGTGTTTGTGCCTCGTGAGGCGGTATTGATTACCGGCAAACGCGCCCATATTTTTGTGCGGAGTGCAAAAGGGGAGTTCCAGCCAAGAACGGTGAAGGTGGGGATTAGTGCTGATGGCCTGATTGAGATTCTTGATGGGGTCAAGGCTGGGGAGCAGGTGGTCTCCAGTGGTCAATTTTTGATCGATTCCGAATCCTCTATTCGTGAAGCTGCGGCTAAGATGGTAGCACCGAAGAAAGAGGGGGATATTTCACCACAGAAGCGCGGAGGCGCGGAGATGAAGATGGATGGGATGAAGATGGACGGGATGGCGCAATGATGTGGTTTTCATACAACTTCTTCTTTTCTCTCTGTCTCTGTGCTTCTGTGGTGAAAAATAAATGATCGCTAATATTATCGACGCCAGCCTGCGCAATAAGTTTCTCGTGATGCTGTTCGCGGCGCTGATTACTGTGGCGGGGATCTTCGCGGTAAAGAATATCTCACTCGATGCCATTCCTGACCTCTCCGATGTACAGGTAATTGTGTTTACCAAATATGCTGGGCAGACACCGCAAGTGGTGGAGGATCAGGTTACTTATCCTTTAACGACTGCCATGTTGGCGGTACCGCATGCCAAGGTGGTGCGTGGTTACTCCTTTTTTGGACTCTCTTTTGTTTACATCATCTTTGATGATGGCACTGACATGTATTGGGCGCGTTCTCGCGTCTTGGAGTATCTGAATTATGTCTCGGGACGCCTACCTGCCGGGGTGACGCCATCGCTAGGGCCGGATGCCACCGGTGTTGGCTGGATCTATGAGTATGCCCTGGTTGATAAAAGTGGCAAACATGATCTGGCTGAACTGCGATCAATCCAAGACTGGTATATGCGCTACGCGTTGCAGACGGTGAAGGGTGTCTCTGAGGTGGCCTCTGTTGGTGGCTTTGTTAAGCAGTATCAGGTTGAGGTTGATCCCAACGCGCTGGCGGAATACGGCATCCCGCTGGCTAAGGTAAAGCATGCCATCAAGCGCAGCAACAACGATGTTGGTGGCCGCTTGCTTGAGATGGGTGAAACCGAATTTATGGTGAGTGGCAAGGGCTATCTGCGAGGAATAGCCGATCTGGAGTCGATTCCCATTGGGGTTGATAGCCATGGCACGCCGATTTTGCTGCGCGATGTGGCCAATGTGCATCTGGGGCCGGAATTGCGACGGGGTCTGGTTGAACTTAACGGTGAAGGCGAGGTGGCTGGTGGTGTGATCATCATGCGCTTTGGGGAGAATGCCTTGACCACGATCAAGGCGGTGCGCGCCAAGCTGAAGGAGCTTAAAAAGGGGCTGCCAGAAGGGGTGGAGATTGTTCCTACCTATGATCGTGGTGACCTGATCGAACGCGCGGTGACCAACCTCAAGGAGAAACTGCTTGAGGAGTTTCTGGTAATTTCGCTGGTTTGCATGCTGTTTCTGATGCATGCTCGTAGCGCGCTGGTGGCGATTGTTGTGCTGCCGTTGGGGGTGCTGATTGCCTTGATGCTGATGCAGTGGCAGGGGTTGGCGGCCAATATTATGAGTCTGGGTGGTATCGCGATTACCCTTGGTGCGATGGTCGATGGTGCGATTGTGCTGATTGAGAATGCGCATAAGCATCTGGAGCACGCCTTGGACGCGAAGCGGGGACTTTTATTACCGCAGAGCCAGGGGGACACTGAGGAGAATAAAGAGGTGGCTCTAACCATTCCCGAACGCTGGGCGGCGATCGGGCAGGCTTCACGAGAGGTGGGGCCGGCACTGTTTTTCTCGCTATTGATTATCACGGTTTCCTACCTAGCTATTTTTACCCTAGAGGCACAGGAGGGGCGGCTGTTCAAGCCCTTAGCCTATACGGCCACTTACGCGATGCTCGGCTCGGCACTGCTGGCGATCACGCTGGTACCGTTACTGATGGGGTGGTTTATTCGCGGTAAGGTGATGCCGGAGGAGAAGAATCCGGTTAACCGTGCCTTGCAGTGGCTGCATGGTCCGGTGTTGTCCGTGGCGATGCGCTTTAAGTGGATGACGATGTTAGTGGCGCTGGGGCTGTTGCTATCGATGGCGGTGCCGTTATCGAAAACAGGCTCGGAGTTCATGCCGCCGCTTGATGAAGGCGATATTCTCTATATGCCGACCACCTTCCCCGGCATCTCCATTACCAAGGCCAAGGAGCTGTTGCAGCAGACTGATAAAATCATCAAGACCTTCCCCGAAGTGAAGTCAGTATTCGGCAAGGCTGGGCGCGCCGATACGGCCACCGATGCTTCGCCGCTGGCGATGGTGGAGACCATTATCCGCCTTAAACCGAGGCCCGAATGGCCAGATCCCGATAAAACCACTAAGGCGCTGATGAAGGAGTTGGATGCGGCGATCAAGTTTCCCGGGCTGGCTAATGCTTGGACTTACCCGATCAAAACACGCATTGATATGCTCTCCACCGGCATCAAGACACCGATTGGCATCAAGGTGTCAGGACCGGATTTGAAGGTGCTGCAACAGGTTGGCGAGCAGATTGAACGCGCGGTCAAGACCCTGCCGGAGACCACCTCTGCCTTTAGTGATCGTGCGGCTGGTGGCTACTATCTCTATATTGATATCCAGCGCGATCGCGCTGCCCGCTACGGCCTTACTGTGGGCGATATTGAGGATGTGATTCAGTCGGCTATTGGTGGCATGAATGTGACCTATACGGTAGAGGGGCTGGAGCGCTATCCAGTCAACCTTCGTTATCCTAGGGACTATCGTAGTAGTCCTGAAGCATTGAAACGGGTGCTGATTCCCACCCCGACTGGTGCGCAAATTCCGCTAGCCGAGGTGGCGAAGATCAGAGTGTCGCGTGGGCCTCCGGTGATCAAAACCGAAAATGCGCGGCTCAATGCCTGGGTCTATGTCGATATCAGCTCCAGCGATATCGGGGGCTATGTCGCCAAGGCCAAGCAGGTGCTGGCACAGAAGGTAAAGATCCCCCCTGGCTATACGCTGGAGTGGTCTGGTCAGTTTGAGTACATGGAGCGGGCGGCGGCCAAGATGCGGATTGTGATTCCGGCCACGCTGCTACTGATCTTCCTGCTACTCTACTTCAACTTCGGTAATTTGACGGCACCGTTGGTGGTGATGTTGTCGGTGCCATTTGGACTGATTGGTGGCTTCTGGCTGGTGTGGTGGCTGGGTTTCAACCTGTCGGTGGCGGTGGCGGTGGGTTTTATTGCCCTAGCTGGGGTAGCGGCGGAAATCGGCGTGCTGGTGCTCACCTTCATCGATCAGGAGGTGGCGCAACACCGTGCCAAACTTGATCCCCAAGGCGATTCGTCAGCGGGTGCTCGGTTGACTCCAGATGGGTTGAGTGCGGCAGTGCAGAGTGGCGTGGCCAAACGGGTGCGGCCGATTGCGATGACCGCTACCGCAGTGATTGCCGGGCTGGTGCCGATTCTGCTTGGTTCAGGTACAGGCTCGGATGTGATGCGTCGTATCGCTGCACCGATGATCGGCGGCATGGTGACCACTACCCTGATGAGCCTAGTCGTGTTACCGGTGATTTACGGCATGATCTTGCAGATTAGAGAAAGAAGAATCAAGGAGGAAACAGGATGAAACATCGGAGTAAAGTTGTGGTGGTATCGTTGTTCCTGGCAGGGGTGGCACTGACCGTCGGTGAGCCGTTCACTGGAATGGCGGAGACAATGGCGGTGGTAGGCGCTGCCGGCACGGAGGCCAAGGCGCGTGAGGTGGTGATGTATAAATCTCCGAACTGCAAATGTTGCAGTGGTTGGGCTGAGCACCTCAAGGAGGCGGGCTTTACGGTGATCGAGAAGAGGCGCGAGGATATGCATGCCATCAAGGCGCAGTACGGGGTGCCGGAGAAGCTGGCTTCCTGCCATACCGCATTGGTTGGCGGTTATATCATCGAAGGGCATGTGCCGGCGGCCGATGTGGCGCGCCTACTCAAGGAGCGCCCGCAGGTGGCGGGGCTGACTGCGCCGGGGATGCCTGCTAGGTCGCCCGGCATGCAGGCTGAAGGGTTGCCGCCCAAGGGGTATGCGGTGCTGGCCTTTGACAAGGATGGCTCTTCGCATCTATTTACCCAATACTGATGCAGTAACTACTCAGCACCCATTGAAAACATCCCGTAACTGCTCAGATCGTTTCTGATTTTCCAACGCCCCTATCGGGGAAATCAGGAGTGAACTGAGTAGTTACAATCAAGGAGTTGGTTATGAAATATATTAAAGCGTTAGCAATAAAAGGAATTAGTATGAAATGTATTAAGGTGTTCGCCATCATGGTCGTGTTGGGTGTTGGTGGCGGTTTGGCACTCATCTATTCTGGCATCATGAACATCGCGGCAACCAATCCACATAGTTCGTTGGTTTATTGGGCGTTAAGTACCGCTTCAAGCAATTCAATACGCTATCACGCGAAAGATATCAAGGCGCCATCCGTGGATAGCCAAGAGATGATCTTCGCGGGTTTTCACCACTATCGGGAGATGTGTATGGGTTGCCATTTGTCTCCTGGCGTTCAATCCTCTGAGATCAGAACGGGCTTGATGCCACAGCCTCCCAAGCTTCAAGATGTCGCCGCACAATGGACGCCAGCGGAGCTTTTCTGGGTCATAAAGAACGGAATCAAGATGACCGGCATGCCTGCGTGGGGTCCAACGCACAGCGATAAAAAAATCTGGGATCTGGTTGCCTTTGTGAAAAATCTTCCAAAGATGACAGCCGAACAATATAAAGCCATGGATGCGGCAGCGGGGCCAGATCTTGGAGATGGTGGTAATTCGCACTGAGAGCGGGCATCAGGCGTGGGTGAGTCGTTACCACCCAAGTACTGACTCCATCGCAAAAATTATCACGGATGGACATTTTTCGATGAAGTCATCGTAACTGCTCAGATCACTCCCGGTTTTCCTAATAGCGGCGTTGAAAAATGCTCATTTACAGTAGTAAACTCCGCTTTTTCGCCTTGCTACCGGAAAAACCGGAAGCAATCTGAGCAGTTACAGCCATTTTGGGTAGGGTGCTGAGTAGTTACAAGTCATCATGTTAAAAGGAGAAGGAGAATGATAAAGAAAACAAGCGCGTTGATTCTGGGTGGCCTGCTGGCCATTGCCTTAAGCACTCCCGCCCTGGCGCATGACGATGTGCGTAAGCTTTCCGGTCACCACATGCATGGCCGGTTGCACGGTGACAAGGACAACCCGTGTTCGATGATGGGGGCGATGCGGGGCGTGTTGATGGTCAAGGAGGTGGATGGCTTTACCGTCTCATTTCATATCATGAAGGCGATGGCTGGCATGAAACATGGTGGCCGTAACAATCTGATGATCAAGGTGAAACGGGATGGCAAGGTGCTAACCGATCTGGTGGTCAACTCCAAGGTGACCCATCCCAACGGCAAGTCGGAATCGAAGATGATGATGCAGATGGGGGATTGGTACGCGGC
>JAUZRF010000121.1 GCA_030950645.1 Mariprofundales bacterium | reverse complement strand
GCCACATCCCGTTCAGCATCCCGCGCATCTCGGGCCTGCAGATCCGCATCAATCTCCTGAAGCGACGCTTCATGCGGGCCATCTTTGAGCTGCTGCCAACGGCGCCGTGCCCGCTCGCGGCGTGACGCTGTCAAAAAAAACTTCGCTTGCGCCTCAGGCAATACCACACTGCCAATATCCCGACCATCCATGACACACCCTGCCTGCGCCAATTTACGCTGCAATTGCAACAGCTCGGCCCGTAGCAATGGAATCGCCGCCACCGTGGAAGCAGCAGCGCCGACATCCTCTCCACGCAGACTCGAAGTGCAATCCTTACCGGCAAAAAAGACCACACCACCAGCTCTCCATTCCATCGTTTCAACCGCAATTCGCAGCATTGCCAACAACCCATCAACATCATCGAGCGGCACGCCATCCTCGAATGCACGCCACGCAGAAAACCGGTACAATAGACCGGTATCAAGCACCGGCAGGCCGATACGATCCGCTACCTGCTTGGCGATCGTGCCCTTACCTGAGCCTGATGGGCCATCAATCGCAATCTGCAACCCCGCAATCGCCCGTTCGATCATCCTGCGGCCTCACTCCACTGCAGATTCATCCCCAGTTGTTGGGCCAGCGGCACAAAGTCAGGAAAAGAGGTCGCAATCGCCTCGGCGTTGCGAATCGTGATCGGTGCATCGGCACACTGTGCCGCCACCGCCATCGCCATCGCAATACGGTGATCACCATGGGCATCAACCGTGCAGCCCCCAGCCAAATGCCCCGTACCCACAATCCGAGCACCATCCTCCAGCGCCTCAACCTGAGCACCGGCAGCATTGAGCGCATCCGCCATCACCGCGATGCGATCGGACTCCTTCACCCGCAACTCCGCAGCACCATGCAACAAAAACTCACCCTCAGCCAATACCGCAGCGGCAAATAGCAACGGAAACTCATCGATGGCATCGGGCACATCGGTCGCAGCCACGGTTACCCCGTGCAGCCTGCTCGCCATCACCTCCAAATCCGCCACCGGCTCACTGCCCACCTCCGCCGAGTTTACCATTGTCACCACCCCGCCCATGGCCGTAAAAATACGCCGCCAGCCATCACGACGAGGATTCATTCCCACCGCAGGAAGACGCAACGAGGAGCCCGGCACCAACGCCGCTGCAACCGCAAAGAAGGCCGCCGAGGAAGGATCCGAGGGGATCACCACCGTCGCTTGCGGTGCCGTCAACAGATCCGTCGGCCGCAACACAATCCAGCCTGCCTCGCTCACCACCGGCTGACCAAACAGCGGCAACATCCGTTCGGTATGGTCCCGCGTTGGACGCGGCTCACGCACTCGGGTCGCACCGTCCGCAAAAAGCCCAGCCAATAGCACACACGACTTCACCTGCGCACTGGCCACCTTAGGCTCGAAATCCATCCCGTGCAATGCCCCGCCACGAATAGCCAACGGCAGCTTGCTGCCACCATCTCGACCGTCAATATGGGCGCCCATCAATCGTGCCGGATCCGTCACCCGAGCCATCGGGCGCTGATGCAATGAGGCATCCCCCACCAGCACCGAGTGAAATGGCTGACCAGCCAACACCCCAACCATCAGCCGCGCACAGGTACCGGCGTTCCCGGCATCGAGCACCCCAACCGGCTCACGCAAACCATGCAGACCAACGCCATGCACCGTCAGTGCGCTCTTGGCAGCATTGTGCCAATCAATCGCCACCCCCATCTGAGCAAATATTGCGGCAGTGGACAAATTATCCTCGCCTGAAAGGAAGCCCTCAATGTGGGTATCCCCCTCCGCCAATGCGGCCAGCATCACCGCCCGATGCGACATCGACTTATCTCCAGGGATGCGAATTTCGCCGTTCAATGCCCCCAATGCTCGCCCCGCTATCAATACCTTAGCCACCAATCATCCCTCCTTCGCTCCGCGCCAACCAGCCATCGCGCGCCGCTTTAGCCTTGGTAAAGTGTTCCAATAACAACGCACCATCGCCCTGCGCAATCGCTCCCCGCAACTGCGCCAACTGGCCCGCCATCGCATCGATGCTCGCCAATAGCGCCTCGCGGTTGGTTAACGCAATATCACGCCACATCACCGGCGAAGAGGAGGCGATGCGGGTAAAATCCCGAAAACCACCCGCAGCAAAACCAAACGGATCATGCGCACCATCACCCTGTGCTGCCACCGCATTGACCAGCGCAAACGCCGCTAGATGCGGTAGATGGCTCACCGCCGCCAAAAATTGATCATGCTGCTTGGCATCCATCTCCACCACATTCGCACCAATGGTCTGCCACAAATCAGTCACCCGCCCCACCAGTTGCGACTCGCTCTTTGGGGTCGGTGTAATCACCACCAAGCGGTCCACGAACAGATCCACGCTGGCAGCAGCAGCACCAGAGTGCTCGGCTCCAGCGATGGGATGCGCCGGCACAAACCTGCCGGGAGCAGTCAAAAACTGCTCCGCCATGCGAATCGCGTGCTGCTTGGTACTGCCCGCATCCGTGATGATCGCGTCCGCTCGCGCATGCAGCTCCAGCGCGCTAAATACTTGGCCATACGCGCCCATCGGCACCGCCACCATGATAAGGTCGGCACCCGCGACCGCGACCAAATCCATCGCATAATGATCGATAATCCCTAGACGCTTGGCCTCAAGTAGATTTGCCTCGCTACGACCAATACCCGTAATCCGACCCACCTTGCCTGCCGCACGCAAAGCCTTGGCAAAAGAGCCTCCAATCAGCCCCACCCCAACTACGGCCAGATGATCAACCGCGATCACTACTCAGCCCACCCTGCCAACAATACCAGCAAACGATCATTCTCCTCAGGCAGGCCGACCGTAATCCGCACCGC
Source organism: Mariprofundales bacterium (assembly GCA_030950645.1). Lineage (GTDB taxonomy): Bacteria > Pseudomonadota > Zetaproteobacteria > Mariprofundales > J009 > JAUZRF01. The sequence goes on along the minus strand of JAUZRF010000121.1, from coordinate 19,429 downwards.
ATCCCACATGCCATACGGAGCCAGCGACCGCAATATCATCCCCTGCCCCTCCAGCTCCGATACCAACTCCGCAGCCTGCGGATGGTGAATGAGAATAAAATTACCATGGCATGGCGCCAACAATAGCCCCATCCCAGCCAATGCAGACTCCAACCGCTTCTGCTCAGCCACCACATCCGCAGCCCGAGCCAGCACCCAGTCACGATCCGACAGCGCAGCAATCGCCGCAGCCTGAGCAATGAGATTCAGATTGAACGGCTCGCGGAAACGGTTGACCACAGCCAACAGTGCCGCATCCGCCACCGCATACCCCACCCGCAACCCAGCCAGACCATAAGCCTTGGAGAATGTTCGGGTAATCACCAATCCTGGATGATGCAACACGCCGATGCTCTCACCCAACTCCTCCGCCACGAAATCACCATATGCCTCATCAATGATCACCACCAGATGGCGCGGCAAGCGGTCAAGGAAGCGTTGTAGCTCCACCAGCGTATGCATGGTTCCAGTAGGGTTGTTGGGGTTGGCGATACAGATCACATTGCTCTGCGCATTCACTGCGGCAGCCATGCCATCAAGGTCATGGCTCAGCCCATCAGTCTCCGGCACAGCCACGCCATCGGCTCCCGCTGCAATGGTGGCCAAGGCGTAGACCATAAAACCGCGCTGGCTATAGATCACCGCATCCCCAACACCGGCAAAGCTACGAATCAGCAGCTCCAACACCTCATTGGAGCCATTGCCCAGCAGAATTTGATCTGCATTCACCCCATGGTGCGAGGCCAATACCGCTTTAAGTGCCGTCGCATTACCATCAGGGTAACGGTGCACCTCGCTTGCGGCATCACGAATCGCCGCCATCGCCGCCGGTGGCGGGCCAAAAGGGTTCTCATTCGATGCCAGTTTAATGACATGGGGGGGGATTTCATCCGTAAGACCCCGCTCGCGCAACAACTGCGCCACTGGCTTACCCGGCACATAGGGAGACAAGCACTCGCTTTGGGGTACCGCCTGCTGGAGCCAATCTATTCCATTATCGTCACTGGAGGCACTCATAGCGGGCGCGACACCGGATATGAGCCCAACACCCGCACCAAGGCTGAGGGCATTGCCTCGATCTCGGCCAGTGCATCCACCACCGCAGCGTCACTACGATGACCCACAATATCCATAAAGAAAACATACTGCCATAATTGTTTGCGCGATGGGCGCGATTCAATACGCGTCAGTCCAATATCGCGTTTGGCAAAGGGGCGGATCAAGCTGTAGAGGGCTCCGGGCTCATCGCGCACCGACAGCATCAGCGCGGTTTTATCCTCGCCAGAGGGGGGGGAATCATGGCCGCCAATGACATAGAAACGGGTGATATTGTCGCGCTGATCCTCGATGTTGCGCTGTAGCAGATTGAGATCAGTGACATCAACGAGGCCAAACGGGCCAATCGCCGCAGTATGACGCCAATCAATCGCACTCTCGCCACCCTGCTTGGCGGCGACGATGCGCTGTGCCCCCTCCACCGTCGAATCCGACTCCAACCACTGCGCCTGTGGCAGGTTCATCTCTAACCAACCGCGGCACTGCGCCAATGGCTGAGGATGGCTGATCACCTGCCGAATATCGGCCAGCGATTCGGCATAACTAAACAGATGGTGATGGATACCAAGCTGAATCTCCGCACAAATCTGCACCCGACAACCATCTTCACTTAGCAGATCAAGGGTGTTGGTCACCGCCCCCTCAAGCGCATTCTCCACCGGAACCACACCATACGATACCTGACCTCGCTCAACCCTATCAAAAATCTGACGGAAATTTCCACAAGAATCATAACCGGCGGTCGCACCAAACTGACGCGTCGCCGCAGTGTGCGAAAAGGTCCCTTCCGGCCCTAGGTAGGCGATCGTTAGTGGATGTTCCAGCGCCAGACAGGCACCAATCACCTCGCGAAATACGCCATGAATCGCCGCATCGGGCAACTGCACCCGGTCACTCGGCTGCGCATGGCTACGCGCTAGGAGCCGACGAATAATCGCCGCCTCCCGACTCGGCACATAAAACGGCGCGCCATCGTCGGCATGCTGCTTGCGCGCCCCCACCTTAGCGGCCAACTGCACCCGCCGTTGCAGTAGGCGCAACAGTTCGTCATCCAACGCATCAATCGCGGAACGAAGATCATCCAGCTCGGCTTGGGGTTTCGTTGGGTTCGTTGGTTTCGTTGCCATTGCGGTGGAATCTATCTTGACGCGATCAAAAATCGAGCACGCCTGTGGCAAAGCTTATAGACAGCACTTGCCGCCATCTCCGGCGCTACTTCCAGTTGCCAACATCCGCATCAAAGCTTGAGCCACCAGCGCGGCCATCTGCGCCATACGAGAGGATATCAAAATCCCCATGCACACCAGGCGAGAGGTAAACAAATGCTTTCCCCCACGAATCTTTGGGCAGTGTATCCAGATAACTTGCACCATTTTTTCCAGGTTGCACCAGCGCTTTCAACCCCTCACTGCTCGATGGGTAGCGACTATGCTGCAGATGATAGAGCTTCAATGCTTGGGCAATACTACTGATTTGCGCCTTGGTTGCCGTAACCTTGGCCTCATCAGCGCGCTCGATAAAACGCGGGGCCACCATGGCCGCCAACACCCCGATAATAACCAATACCACCATAATCTCCAACAGCGTGAAGCCCGACTGCCGACCGTTTGAACCATCCATCACCTTACTCCTTAAGCCAAAAATCGTTGCGGGAAAGCGGATCGTAGGCGCGCCGCTCACCATTCACCAGTACCCAAAATGGATGGTGCAAATCATCCCCTTCATGAATCAAGCGATCCAACATCAACCATGAACCCAGCAACAGGCCATGCCGCGTAATTGCCTGGCGCGCATAGTCCGAACATACTGGATATGACGGGCAATCATGGCCATCCAACGGAGAGAGCACACGCTGGTAAAAATGCAATGGAAACAATGCCGGCCGATCTGCTGGAAAGCCCATCTGATACCAAAGTGGCGCCAGCATCATGCTAGCGACCGCCAACAACAGATACCCCTGCATCAAAGATGGCCGCTTCCAAGCATCTCGCATCACCACGGTCTCCCCCGCAGCCCCGAAGCCTGCCATACCCCCTGCCACCAAGCCATATAGGAGGCCATATTCCCTCGCTCCGCAAGCGAGACCGCAGAAAACAGCGTCCCCGACCAGAGCCAAATCGTCAACAGCGCAAAAAATAGCGTCACCGGCCCCATCCGCCGTCGCCATGCCCACCAGGTGAGCAGCAACATCGGCCACACCAGCAAGGCCGAAACGGCAGCATCGTGCCAACGCCCCAGCCAACCATGGCCCGATCCAGGCAGCAACCCCGCCATCATCCCGACCAGCCAAACCTTCGCCGCCGACGGCATCGGATGATGCTGAATATACGCGTCAAGCAGATCCGACTCCAGAAAGCGGTGCGGCAAGGTAATGGTGCCGGATCGTGCTTGGCGCGCACCGATCAGGGTAGCTGCAACCGCCATCCGTTCTTGCCAAACACCATGCTCCCCACCATTGGCGAACCCGTCATGCAATATCGCCATCGCCTTGGCATCCTGCCCTTGCGCCGCCAACACCATCGCCTGCTTGTACTGCTGCTGAGGAGTGGCGGCCAACGCTGGGCTCGCAGTGATCAAGGCAAGCAACAGCGCGATGAATCCCCATCTATTTTTCATGCTACGACCCATGAATTATAGCCCGTTGTTCGGCCAGTTGCTGCTGCCGCTCCTCCAGACTTGCCCACGCACGATAAGCCTCTTCGAGCTGCTGTTGTAGCATCGTCAGTTGCTGTTGCGCCGCAACAAACCCTTCGGGATCGCGCTGATAGAACTCCCCATCAGCGAAGTGATGCTCCAGCTCCGACTGCTCAGCTTCCCACTGCGCAATCTGCTCTGGAAGCTGTTGTAACGCCTGCTGTTCGCGGTAGCTGAGTTTGGTCGCCACCGCCTTGGCGCGAGGCGTTTCGGTGGGCTTGGCAATGGCATCCACCACTTGGGCCTGTTCCATCTGTTGGCGCTGTTTCCACACTGCATAATCCGAATAGCCACCGGTGATCGGCACAATTACCCCATCGCCCTCAAAGGCCAGCACATTCGACACCACCCGATCCATAAAGGCACGATCATGGCTCACCAACAACACGGTACCGCCATAACGCGCCAACGCCTGCTCCAGCACCGCCAAGGTGCCGATATCGAGGTCGTTGGTCGGCTCATCAAGTACCAGCAGGTTGGCGGGCTCCAACAACAATCTAGCCAGCAATAACCGACCCCGTTCGCCACCAGACAATGCTGCCACCTTGGCATTCAACCGGCTGCGATCAAACAGAAAATCTTCCATATAGCTCACCACATGGCGCGCTTCCACCCCAGCAATATGAACAAAGTTTCCACCATCGGGTAGCAAGACATCGCGTAGCTTCATCGTCGTATCCAGCGCGCGGGTCTGGCTTAAAAATGCCGGAGCCAGCCGCACGCCATGGCGCACCTGCCCCTGATCGGGCTTCAGCTCACCCAGCAGCAGGCGCAGCATGGTGGTTTTACCCACGCCATTGGGACCGATCATCCCCACCCGTTCACCAGCCATGAGGCGAAAGGTGAAATCGCGACAAATGGGCACCGGACCCATGGCGTGACCCAACCCCTCGGCATCAATCAACATCTTGCCTGGCTTAATGCCACACGCGACCCTAAGCTCAACATCACCACTTCGTAGCCGCCGACCGGCACGCTGGCTACGCAGATCCTCCAGCCGCCGCACCCGCCCCTCATCGCGTTTACGCCGTGCAGGAATGCCACGCCGAATCCAGCGCTCCTCATCCGCCAGCATCTTGTCGAACTTACCCCGACTGCGCTCCTCCTGTACCAACATCTCCGCTTTTTTATCCAGATAATCGGCATAACCACAATCAAAGCGCCGCAGTGCGCCGCGATCCAGCTCAATAATCGTTTCGGAAACGGCATCAAGGAAGTAGCGATCATGGGTAATCACCAACACCGCCCCCTGAAACTCGGCAACAAAGTTCTCCAGCCACTCAATGGTGGTGATATCGAGATGGTTGGTCGGCTCATCCAGCAGCAGCAGGTCAGGATCATTCACCACCGCCCGCGCCAATGCCACCCGCCGCTGCCAGCCACCGGAGAGCTCGCCCATGCAGCGATCCGGCTCCAGTCCCAGCCGCGAAATCACGGCATCCACCCGCGCCTTAACCTGCCAACTCCCCGCCCGCTCCATGGCATCTTGCAACTCCATCAAGTGGGTGAGCGCAGCCTCATCGCCCCCCTCCACCGCATGCATCACCTCGGTATAATCCAGCAACATCGCCGCCGCATCCCCCAATCCTGCGGCCACGGTGGCAAACACCGTCGCACCATCATCGATCTCTGGCTGCTGCGGCAGATAGGAAACCCGCCCACCCGCGCGCAAGGTGATCTCACCCTGATCAGGCTCGATCTCACCCGCCATCACCTTGAGCAGGGTGGACTTTCCCTCACCGTTGCGACCAATCAGGCCAATGCGATCGCTACGGCCAACAGTAAGTGAGAGATTCGATAGCACAGGTTCGGCACCAAAGGCCTTGGTAATCGTTTTAACAATGAGTAGCGGCATAGCGGCCAAGGCTATCCCACCCAGCCACCAAACCCCAACCCATCATGTGAAAAACTGCCGAATTTTCTCGATCCAGATTCAAGTATAAAATACAACTTTGAGTGTAACTACTCGGCACCCCACCCAAAAAATAGCTATAACTGCTCAGATTGCTTCCGGTTTTCCTGATAGCAAGGCGAAAAAGCGGAGTTTACTACTGTAAATGAGCATTTTTCAACGCCGCTATCGGGAAAACCGGGAGTGAGCTGAGCAGTTACTCCGTTACAAAAAAAAAACAGCCGTTAGCATGCGCCGCCCGCTGATTCAGCGCCATCTTCATCCATGCTGGAACACTTTCATGACTACCTCCACTCGCATCCTCCGCAACATCGCTATCATCGCCCATGTTGACCACGGCAAAACCACCCTCGTCGACGAGCTCCTCAAGCAGTCCGGAACCTTCACCGAGCGCGACAATATTAGCACATGTATGATGGATTCCAATGATTTGGAAAAAGAGCGCGGCATTACCATCTTAGCCAAGAACACCGCCATCCATATGGGTGACATCACCATCAACATCATCGACACCCCAGGCCACGCCGACTTCGGTGGCGAAGTGGAGCGCGTGCTCAACATGGTCGATGGCGTGCTGCTGTTGGTCGATGCTGCGGAAGGGCCGATGCCGCAAACCCGTTTTGTCACCTCCAAGGCGCTGGCACTGGGGCTGCATCCGATCGTGGTGGTCAATAAAATTGACCGCGATGGTGCCGATCCGGACGGTTGTGTGGACAAGACCTTCGATCTATTCGCAGCCCTTGGCGCCACCGATGAGCAGCTGGATTTCCCAGTCATCTACGCCTCAGCCAAAAACGGCTACGCCATGCTCACCATAGATGAAGAGAGCGACAACATGCAGTGCGTGTTCGATACCATCCTTAAGCATGTCCCCGCCCCCTCCGGCAGTGCCGATGCACCATTGCAGATGCTGGCTACCACACTCGATTGGGATGATTACACTGGCCGCATCGTGATTGGCCGCATCGCCAACGGCTCCATCAAGCTAGGGCAGGAGATCGCAGTTCTGCATGGTGACAACTCCAGTGAGCGCTACCGTGTCACCAAGCTTCTCGGCTTTCACGGCTTGAATCGAATCGAGATAGAATCAGCACAAGCCGGTGATATTGTGGCTATTTGCGGCATTGAGAACATCCAGATCGGCGAAACTATTGGCTGCACTGAGAACCCACAAGCGCTGCCGCTAATCACCGTCGATGAACCCACCTTGACCATGGAGATGCATGTCAACAAATCCCCGCTCTCCGGCCAGGAGGGCAAGTTTGTCACCACCCGCCAGATCCGTGACCGCCTGATGCGCGAAGTCCGCACCAATGTGGCGATGCGGGTGGAGGACACCGACCGAGGAGATGTCTACCTCGTCTCCGGTCGTGGTGAGCTCCATATCGGCATTCTGCTGGAAAATATGCGGCGCGAAGGCTTTGAGATGGCAGTGTCGCGCCCCCGGGTGATCATCCGTGAGGAGAATGGCGTCAAAATGGAGCCCTATGAGAGTGTCACCGTCGATGTTGGCAGCGACTTCCAGGGCACAGTGATCGAAAAGTTGGGCAAACGAGGCGCGGAGATGACCCACATGCAGGCCAACTCCGATAGCACCACCCGCATCGAATTCATCTGCCCCACCCGAGGGCTGATCGGCTACACCTCAGAGTTCCTCACCGATACCCGAGGCACCGGCATGCTCCACCATCTATTTCACGAGTACCGCCCCTATGCGGGCTCCCTGCCCTCTCGCGGCAACGGCGTTCTGATCTCGATTGGTGATGGCGAATCGGTCGCCTTTGCCCTGTGGAAGATTCAGGAGCGCGGCAGACTCTTCATCGCGCCAGGCACCAAGCTGTACGAAGGGATGATCATCGGCATTCATAGCCGCGACAACGACCTAGTGGTCAATGCCGTGCGTGAAAAGAAGCTGACCAATGTACGCGCCTCAGGCAAAGACGATGCGATTGATCTTGTTCCCCCGCTCTCCCTCACCCTGGAGCGCGCCATCGAGTTTATCTCTGAGGATGAGCTGGTTGAGATCACTCCAAAATCGCTACGCATCCGCAAACGCCTGCTCAAGGAACACGAACGCAAACGCGCCACTAGACCTGAATCAAAAGGCTGAATAGGTTGTGGGGTCATGAATTTCTCACTTAGCTCAGCGCCCCCCTCCCACCAGGAGATAGAAACCGAGCGAACTAAGCTCCACAAGCAGCAAACCAATCTGCAACTGTTTTTCATCATCACACTCTATGTCATCCCACTATTTTCCGTGATCGGCTGCTTCCTCTTGCATGGGACTCAAACCTACAGCATCAAACAGTACATCATTGCGGAGATCGTCATGATGCTCATTGCCGCTGTCGGACAGGGGATGCATTTTCAAGGGATCGCCGTCAGCATCAATGGAGTGATCCTCACTGCCCTAACAATCTACTTGGCGCCAATATCGATCATCATGGTGCCCGCCGGGATCATGTTGCAAAACAAACCGAAAAAACTTTGCGAGCAATTGCGTAACTTCACAGTGATGGCAACAGAAGATCAAGAAAAAAACATTATGGAACTAAGGACAATTTGCCGGGATGTCTCATCATATTATGACAAAGTTCAAGCGATGAAGCGCAACTATTTTATCCGTGGCGAATACCACGCGATGATCGCTCAGCGCGAGCAAGATGTTCAGGAAAACAACCAGAAAAGAGCCGCCGCAAATGCGGGCTCGGCCTCGCCCGAGGAAACCTCGCCCGAGGAGTGGGAACGGCGCTAGAGGGTCTCGCTGTTCAAGGCGGTCAACCGCTTGAGCACCGCCTTACGCACCTTCCATTGGCTGCTCGCGCCAGCAGTCTGCACCAAATAGCGCTGATAATAACGGCTCGCCTGCTGACGGTGCCCCATCGCATCCAGGGTGTAACCGAGATTCAGAATCACCTGCGAAGATTTCGGCGCCCGAGCCTCTGCCACCTTTAGCAGTTGGTAGGCTACGGCAAAATGGCCACGCTGCTGCGCCACCAAGGCGCGTTGCACCCACACCGCAGCCACCCGACCATCACGGGCTAGCGCCTCATCAAAGTGGTTGGCCGCCGCATCGAGTCGCCCCACCATCAACTCTGCCGTGCCGCTCCAAAACCAGGGCTTCCAATCCAACAGATCCGGTCGCAGCAAGGGCTGCAACACCTGCCATGCGGCATCATACTGCCCATCCTTGATCATCAACTGACCGGACAACAGACGCGCTCTGGCATGCTGTGGGGTTTTCAGCAGCAGTTGATGCAACAGTGCAATGGCCTGCTTACGCTGCCCAAGCGCCTGCGCCCGTTTGGCTTGAGCAAATAGCACTTGGGCATCGTATTCAACACCCCATGCCCCTTGTGAATGCAACGGTGGGCGTACCTTGGCGCGAACCACCGCATCGATATCAGGATGCCCCGCCGCTCCCAACGCAACTGGAGTTGATGGCTGCGAATGTAGCTTGGTAGCGTGAGGAACCGCATGATGCACCGCCACCGGCGTTACTTCTGGACCTCTAGCAACGGATGCGGGGCTCTTCTCAACTGGGACAGCCCTGTCAATCCGCAGTGGAGCGATTGCTACCACCGCTGGCAAGGCAAACGAACCTCCGGGTTGAAACCGATCCACACTCCAGCCATAGATACGGCGACCATCACCGTAAACCAACGCTCCGATATCACTGCGCATGGACTCTAGATGATGCGGCGATGGTGCCGACAACACAAAATAGGCTGTGCTTCCATGATGCCGACCCTTGAGCACAATCCCACGCAACCCGATCCCCAGCCGTTCCACCTCTTGGCCCGCGCGCAAGGGATCATGAAACACCCCTACCGAAAGCAGCAATCGCTGATCCGATGGCAACCCGTCCACACCTCGCTGCCAAACCGCAATGCCCGCATCCAACCCGTGCTGATGCAGCGCAAGCCAGCCCTGTTGCACCCATTGCGGCGCAGGAGCATTCGCTGCACCCGCCACCACAGGCAGCGTCAGGCAGAGAGCCAACAGCAGCCAGCGCATCGGACTCGCCACCCTCACTTTACCGCGCCCCTCCGGAAACCTTGCCTGAGGGGCCGATCAAGTGCGGAGTAAGAAAAATTACCAACTCCGTGCGTTTATCCTTATTGTAAGTTCCCTTAAACAGGTTACCTAACAGTGGAATATCACCCAACAGAGGCACATGGCGCTCCGTGTCACTCTTCACCGTCTGAATCAGGCCACCGATCACCGCAGTCTGGCCATCATGCACCCGCACCATCGACTGGGTTTCACGCACATCCAGGTTCGGGCCACTGGCAAGAACATTGCCAGCGGCATCCTTAATCTCAGTGACACTGCTGACACGACTAATCTTCGGTCGCACATCAAGAATAATCCACCCATTCACCGAGATTTGTGGTGTCACCTTCAGCTCCAGACCTTCGGGAACCACCGCTTTGGTATACCCTGTTGTAGAGATGGAGGAGGTGCCGGTAGTGGTGGTCACCTCTTGGGTAATAAAGGTACGATCGGTTCCCACCTTTACCAATGATGGCTGATTATTCAAAGTGCGGATCTTGGGCTCGGAGATGATTTTTACATTGCCCTGCTCAGACAAGGCGCTGATCACACTATTGATGTCACCTTTCCCGCTTTTACTGGTATAACCCGCACTGGCGTTAAAACTGGCAGGTTGGGCAATAAAACCACCCGCAGGAGAGGTGACGGTGTTCACGGTACTGAAAGCAATATGAAGACCAAGGCTACCCAAATTAACTCGGCTCCAATCGATACCCAGCGAGGTATCGTTATTCAGCGTCACCTCAATAATCTTCATATCAATCTCCACCTGGCGACGAATCGTCTGGCGCAATTGGTTCAGGAATTGGGCCACCGCCTCAATATTGGGATGCTTGTCGGTCACCTGGATCGTTCCCGTTAACGGACTGATCACGAGTGTCCCGCTGGTGGTCAATAATACCTTCAGTTTTTCAGCCAACCCTTTCCAGATTCGATTATCCCCTTTGGTAGCCAAATAGTCGAGTGTAAATTGGCGCGTCTCCTTGGCCTCCACCAGCACCAAATTGCCATCGCGGTGCCAGTAAAACCCTAACGAGTGGAGCAGCGCCTCCATCGCTTGATCAAACGAAACATTGTAGAATTTCACCGTAATCTTTCCCGTTACGCTGGGATCAACGATCACATTGAGCTTATAGCTACTGGCAAACATAGCCAACGCCTGCGCAATCGGTAGATCCTTGGCTTGAAAGGAGAACAGCGGTTGTGCAGCACTCGCTGGCAACCCCATCTGATCTTCCGGCAACAAGAGCCGTGACCGCAGATCAATCGCTGGCACTGCCTCCACCGGCTTCGCAACAGCTTTCACTGGCGGCGCAGTTACGGCTTTTTTACCTGTATCCCCACCCGGCGACAGATGGGTCGGCTGCGCACAGCTGGCACACAGCAATACCACCACCAGACAGCCCAAGTAGCGAAATACTGGAGCAAATTTCCGCACATTTTTTGCTAGAATAGTATCCATTTGTAACAACTCACCTCCCCTTAAAAACAGCACGGACTTTCTCAGTCCGGCTCTCCTCGGCCAGCAATGCCTTTCCGCCAAATTTCACGCTGCCATCCATACCAAGCGTCAACAAACCCCGTTCACTGCGAAGCTGCACCCGATCATCACGCATCGCAACTACGCGCCACTTGCCCACATGATCCCCGACATGAACCAGATTGCCATCAATCGAGGCGTAACGCCCCGCAGGCTGCGATACAATCGCAGAGAGCGTCATCTGCGATGCAGGCTCCGCGATGGATCGGTGTGGCACCGATGCAACGATCGCTGCACCTTTTTCCAGCGCACGATCAAACTTGATAAAAGGATCACGCGCCGTCAAGGGGGTGCTAGCGACCAGCGACCACTCAGTCACCCCCCTCTTTGCGGCAACCACAGGCTGCGCTACCGCCACAGATTTCCCGACTAGGCGCGAGCTCTTCACCACTCCCGGTTGCGCCACCACAGGGGGTAATGGTACCGGCACAGAATGGGTGGTGGTCCCCGATAAATGAATAAAATCCCGAAACACAAACGCTATCGCCAACAGTGCCAGAACACCAACAACAATAGGATTATTAAGCGCCTTTTTAACCATTTACAACACACATGAAGATCACGGCTGACGCATCAACGCTGTCACCGACAACTTCAAATCGGAGGCTTGCACCCTATTCCCCACCATGGTCGATTTTCCTACCTGCACCCATGGTGCATCACGCACCATGGTGAGCGCAAAACGCACCATATTGGCATACGCCCGCCCCTTCATCCCAGCCTCAGGACGGAACTTCAGGCTGATCGGTAGCGCATGATTCCCGACCAGGGCGGGACGCACCGCCCCCAGTTGGTAGGTCAGCGCAATCTGTTGTTGATCCGCATGTTGAATATACATTACCAACCAGGCCACCACCGCCTTGCTGTCAGCAAACATCCGTTGCTGTTGCGCCTTCAGTGACTTCGCAAGGTGCGCCGCATCACCCGCAGACCATGCCCCCTGAAGTTGGCTCAATTGGCGATTCAACTGCCGCTCCATCTTCAATGTCTCACCAGAAACATTCACATACGGCAGGCGCGCCATCACACTCCACCCCAACACCGCCAAGCAAAGCAGCACCAATGCCGCCCAAGACCCATAAGCCATCACCGCCAAGCGCTTTTTTTTCGCCAAGGTTTCCATCATGATATCCATGCGCACTACCAAGCGCGGCATGGGGGATGGCGGGCGAAAGTGACTCCGATGCTCAAGCCCACTCATTGGGAATACCCGTGTAATTCAAATCTTAGCGGCGTGGAAAGCGCCACTGAAGAGCCTCGCTGCACCGCCTTTTCCCAACTTTGCTCGCCATGAAGGGTGATCCGTGCGGCCAGAGGCGGCTGTGCCAAGTTCTGTTCCATACGCGCCAGCAGCTTTCCCCCTTGGTCTGGCGAGTCCCCAGCCTCACCCCGCAGCAAGAAATGCACCTTAGTGCCACCTTTTCCCAACATCGTGGCCTCTGCTTGGTTCAACACCACCCCTTGTGGCTGCACCGACCCCAAATATCGCAACAGCAACAAGGGAGCCGGAGGCTGCCGTAACACCACATAATTCTGCACATCATGCGCCATCTGCTTGCTATCGGACAATCTCTGCTGCCACTCGGCAATCTTTGTCTGTAGCGCCTGAATCTGCGCCCCTCCCTTCTCAAAGGAGTCATCTCGGTCAATCAGACTCTCAACCGTCCCCACCGTACCTACCGTAAGCAGCACCAACAGCACTGCAAAAAACAGACCAATCCGCAACATCATGCGTCGCAATGGCCGTTGCTGAACATACCATGGAACCAGATTGCTGGTGAGTTTTTTCGGCAGCTCCGTCACCGCAACCGCCCAGCCCTCCACCGATTTTATCTCTGGATCCACCCGCACATCACTGGTACTCGTTTTGACAAGCTCCGCCGCCACCTGATCACAATCGTCACCCGTGAGCCAAATCGTACTCACCTGCACCCCAAACTGCTGCTTGGCATAGAGGGAGGTCCGCTCTACCTCCCGCTCAACGCGTTGCATATTCTTACGCCATTGAAAGGTAATATCACGCAAAAACAACACGGTACCATCACCACGCGCCACCAAAATCTCAGTATGACGATCAAACAGCGCCACCAAAATACAAAAAAGCTCCGTCCCACCCTCCAACGGCACCATCAACTTAGCTACCTGCCGCCCCATCACCTCACTCAGAGGAATGATGCGAATCGGGGTGAGATAAAACTCCTCACAGATTCGGACAAATCCATTACGAAAGGTGCGTGGAAGCAGGTGCAATAGCACACCAGGCCCATCTTTAGCCGGATAGGTGCGCGTCCACGACCAACTCGCCACCTCATCAAACACCTTCTCCTTCGCCGCACGACGAAACAGCACCTTCTCCAACTCTGCACTCTTCATGATGGGGATGTGGATAAAAGGGTGGCTCAACAGCTGCGATTCATAAGATAATGCCAGCTTATCTCCAGTTTTCACCCCCAAATTAAGACAGGCATCACGCAGTGCAAGATTAAATTCATGGAGCTCTTTCACCGGCTCGGAGGGGTGCCAGGTCCCGTGCACCTGCCCACCTACCACATAGGCAAAGTGCACATCACCCTCAACCCAATTCACCCCAAGGATGCGACTCATCGTGCCATCACCGCCACACCCACTTGCAATGGAAATCTATACCCCATTAGTGGTGCATCGCCCCACTCATCATGCCAACCATTGGCAGGAACATCGCCAGCGCAACAAAGCCAACAATGGCAACCAAGGTCAAAATCATCACCGGCTCAATAATGCTAAACACCCGCTTAATCCGCACCGGAATCTCGGTATCGTAGTAGTTTGCCACATACTCTAGGGCATTGTCCAAGGTGCCAGACGCCTCACCGACCGAGATCATGCGCAACAATAGCGGTGGAAATATTTTATGCTTTTCAAGCGCTTCTGAGAGATTACCCCCAGATGTAATATCCACTTGCGCCTCCACCACCGCCCAGTGAATCACGGGGCTGCCAGTAAGATTCTCGCACAACTCCAACGCAGAGAGCAGCGGCACGCCCGCACGCAGCAACACCCCAAGGTTATGCGACAGACGGGAGAGCACGATCATACGGTTGAGCTCGCCCAACACCGGCATGCTCATCTTAAACGCATCCACCCGCATCGCAAAATCTTCAGAACGCTTCACTGCCGCACGAAATGCCAACACACCACCAACCATCACCAAAATCAATAGCCAGCCCCAACTGACCATAAAATCCCCAGTAGCAATCACCACCCGCGTCGGCAGTGGCAGGGGAATACCGAGACCAATTAACAGGGTCGCGAATTTTGGCACCACAAAGGTAAAGAGCAGCACCACAAACCCGACCACCGCCAGCAACACCATCATCGGATAGATACTGGCCTGTTTGATCTGCCCCATTAGCTGATCGACCCACTCCATATAACGCCGCAACTCATCAAAGGTCGAGATTAAATTACCACCGTACTCTCCGGCCTTGACCAAATCGACCACCTGCGATTCAAATACAACAGGGTGCAGCGCCATCGCTTCGTTGAGTGCCACGCCCGAATGCACATTTCTTATCAGGTTCTTAACCACATAAGAGAAACTTGGGTTTCCGCTATCTTTCCCCATCTCCTCCAGGGCATCAATCACCGTCACGCCCGCCTGCATCAACTGCCTCATGCCAGCAAAAAACTGAATCAAATCACGCCGCTTCACCTTCTGCTTGCGTATCCGTTTCTCCTCAGTCTCACGCCGGTTGATCTCAGCATCAATCAACCAATATCCGGTCGCCAACAGGTTGGTATCGAGCACCTCCTCATTTTCAGCGACCATGCTGCCACTCACATTACCACCCCGGCGATCAATGGCGCGATAAGTATATTCAGGCATGCGCGAGAATCACCGGTGCGATCGAAACATCAGTGCGCACGAGAAACACGCACCACCTCACTCACCGTAGTCAGCCCTTGCAACGCCTTACCGATACCATCCATAAACATCGAGCGCATGCCATTGGCCGCCGCCAACCGTCCCAACTCCGCAACCGACGCACCCTGAACAATCGCATCATGGAATTTATCATCCATCAACAGCACCTCATTGATCGTCACCCGCCCGCGATAGCCGGTATTGCCACAGGATTCACAACCGCTCCCTTCCCACAACTGAGGATTGCTCTCCGGCTTAAGATTCACCCCGGCATCCGCCAACTCTTTGCGTGGATCCTCCATCGGCTGTTTGCACCCCGGGCAGATACTGCGCACCAAGCGTTGCGCCATGATTCCAGCTAGACAGGCAGGCAGCAAATAGGGCTCAATGCCCATATCAATCAGGCGCGGAATCGCGCCAACGGCATCGTTGGTATGCAGGGTGGAGAAGACCAGATGGCCGGTCAATGAGGCGCGCACCGCCAGCTCTGCGGTCTCCCCATCACGGATCTCGCCCAACAAAATCACATCGGGATCTTGCCGCAACAGCGCCCGCAATCCACTGGCAAAGGTCAGCCCCACCTCAGGATTGATCTGGGTCTGCCGCACCAGCGGGATGCGATACTCAATAGGATCCTCCAGGGTGAAAATCGACACCCCCTCGGAATTGATCTCTCCCAGCGCGGCATAGAGCGTGGTGGTCTTCCCCGAGCCTGTCGGACCGGTGACCAGCACCACCCCATGCGGCCGATCAATCGCGCGCTTGAAACGCTCCGCATTGGTCTTGGAGAGCCCCACCGAACTCAGTGTAAGATCCATTTTCCCCTGATCAAGCAGCCGCATCACAATATTCTCACCATGGGCTGTCGGCAGGATAGATACCCGCAAATCCACCTCCCGTTTGCCAAAGGGAAAACGGATACGCCCATCCTGCGGTATCCGTTTCTCGGTAATATTCATGCCAGACATGATCTTGATCCGGGCGGTGATGGCCAACTGCAAGGGTTTGGGGATCAGTACCGAGCGTTTGAGCACCCCATCAATCCGCATGCGAACCCGCACAATCTTCTCATCTGGCTCAATATGAATATCGGTCGCCTGCTGCTTCACCCCTTCGGCAATCAACTGATCAACCAACCGCACCAGCGGCGCACTACCCACCTCATCCTCACTGGCGACAAAGCCGTCACGCAGGATCTTGTCCATGGTGTCGTCAATGCTGATGCCCTGCATATAGTTGCGGGCAATCGCCTCCATCACATCGCCATCGGGCGCGCTCGCCGCCTCAATCTGAAGGTGGCACTGCTTCTCCAGCGTGTCGATCGCCACCACATCGTAAGGGTCAGCCATCACCACCGTCAACAGATCGTTCTCAACCGTGTAGGGGATCAGATGAAAGCGCCGCGCCATCTCGTGGGGCACCAGTTTCAGCACATCGGGATCAATCACGGCGGCACCGATATCAATGACTTGGGTATTGGTCTCCGAGGCCATCGCCTCAGCCAGTGCATCCGCAGAGAGAAAACCGAGGCCAATCAGCGCCTCACCCACATAACCACCCAACCGCTTCTGCTCGCGCAGCGCCAACTCAAGCTGGCTGCGGTTGATCAGCCCTTGATCAATCAGCCGCTCGCCTAACGGCTTACGCTGTGGTCTGTTTGTGAAATCTGCCACTAACCTCCCCCTCCATCACTAATCAAATCACCCTTACCCCAACACAAAGCGGCAAGAAGCCTTCACCCCTTGCCGCCCAGTTTTTACACCGCTGGCACGGAAATAGTTCCGTGCCGTGAGCTGTTAAAAATTTACGCCAAATTACAGCGCAGCAATAAAGGCATGGTATTTGGCCGTCCTTGTCGGTTTTACCGTCGTGGTGTAGGTATCAATCACAAAACGCCCCATATTCCACCACTGTCCTACACCCGTGGCATTCTTGGCCTGATCGCCATCAATCACACCACTAACCGCCCGAGCATCCGCCACCGACATGCCTGGAAAATTCATCTCCAGGATGGTGGATTTCCCAGAGTAGTCTCCAGTGAGAGGAGAAGCGCCATCAATATCAAAGTTGTTGGTAGTTGAGGGGATGCTATTGGTAAAACTTATCGCCGTCCCCACCGCCCCCACATCTGTTTTAAGCGAAGTGAACATCTCCGCCACATTCTTATCCAAATAAGGACCATTCCAACTAGCAGAGACTGCGGTTGGGCTAGCAATCAAATCACCCGTAGCGGTCGGCAGCGTACCGGTATCTTTATAATAGCTCGCCACCGCCGTCTGTATCGCCTGAATATTGGAGGCGAACGCATTCACCTTGGACTCATTGATCGCATCAAAAATCTTTGGCGCCACAATGGATGCCAAAATCGCAATCACCGCAAGCACACCAATCATCTCAATCATCGTAAAACCGCGCTGGCGGCTGGAACAAGGTTTCCTAGTCATCGTTAATTCAATCCCTCTTTGCCATTCAAATATAATGGCAACAACTTTAAATTAAGGCACACACCCCAACGATCCGCATACAAAGAACGAAACGCGGACGCATCCTATAACCTTCAACATACAAGTTGCAAATTATCCTTGATTCCTCCACAGTTCGTCGTCATCCAAAGTGCCGATCCAGCAACACACTTCATCCCCTCTATTTCAAAAGACAGGTTAACCTATGCGTAAACACCAAACCTCCACCAACCACGGCTTCACCCTGATCGAAATCATCGGCGTGCTCGCCATCATGTCGATCCTCGCCGCCACGCTTGCGCCCAGCGCGATTCAGATGATCACCGCCTCCAAACAGACCGCTGAAGACAGCTCTCTAACCGCAATCAGCGATGCCCTCCGGCTCTTCGTGAAAACCAGCAAAATAATCCCTGACAAAACCACCTGGGCAACTGATATCGCCAGCCTGCTCAACACCGCACCGACCAAGGTCACCACCAACGGCAACAACGGCAAACGCATCTACCTCTACCCCGACAATTTTTTCGCCACCGGCACCTCCTTGCCTTACAATCAGAAAAACGCATCTATGGGCACCCTGCCGACTACGCTAACCAATCCGCGCATCATGGTGATCTCCAACCTCAACAGCAGCACACCACTCACCCAGACATCAGCGCAACTGACCGCCGCCACCTTCGACAATATTTGGAAGCAGACCGGAATATTCAATGCGGAGTTAAAAGAGAGCACTATGCTCAAAATTGCGCGGATCAATCTGACGGATCTATTTCAGGTGAATTTTCTTCATAGTGACCTTGTAGGCACGGCCACTTACCCCGCCTCTATTCTGGTAGATGGTTTACCCACATCGCCCTACTACCAACTGACAACCGCCTCTATTCAACCCTACCTAATCCAAGGAAGTGTCTTAACCCTAGGTTACCTCAACGCAGGAAGTTTTGTCACATTAAGCAAGAGTACCGTACAAAAGCCAGAGAACTTCTATTACACTGGCTCAACAACCACCGCTAATTTGATCACATGGGGATTTACAAGACCATCGGGTAGCCTAACAACCGCCACCGCCATCTCAGCTCTCACCTCCACCCCTTCAGGCATCTTCAACCAATGGGCTCCAAATGCAGCATGCACCAGCACGGGAAATTACACCCTGAAAATAGACAACTGGAGTAACTCACAAAATGATGACTACTACCTCTATGTTGGCGACCTTAGCGGCAGCATTAGCTTCCCTCCCAGCATACAGAAAAATGGCACCCCACCGTGTCAAGGCGGCGATAACAAGGCAAGAACGGGGGAGGTTTGCAAATGGAATATCGCGGAGTGCTCAATGGTGATCATCGTACCCCGAGTAAAACGGTCTCCTGCCAATATTTATATGTTCTACATGCCTAACGCAACCAAATCAG
Organism: Mariprofundales bacterium; assembly: GCA_030950645.1. Taxonomy (GTDB): domain Bacteria; phylum Pseudomonadota; class Zetaproteobacteria; order Mariprofundales; family J009; genus JAUZRF01. Next base: position 354 of record JAUZRF010000121.1, on the reverse strand, counting down.
TAATCGTTCAATAGAGGAGCGGGGTCTGGCTTGTCCTCGTTCCCAAGCAAGGTGGTAGGGGTCAGGGCTTGTTTCGCGGATTCCCACGGAAGGTGGTAGGGGTCAGCACGAGGCGGTAGGGGTCAGGGCTTGTTTCGCAGAGTGGTTGGGTTCCGGGCTCGTTTCGCGGATTTCCTCGCGCATTTAGACGATAAACAGCACCTTCACACTCAATTCGTGGGAGCGGGGTCTGGCTTGACTATTATGCTTCCCCCATCATTCCCGCGTGGGAACGCCTACGGAATCCGGCTTAACGGTGAAGGTTCCGTGGCTGCACACACGAGGTGGTAGGGGTCAGGGCTTGTTTCGCGGATT
>JAUZRF010000120.1 GCA_030950645.1 Mariprofundales bacterium | reverse complement strand
TCGGTTTTCACTTGTCTTTTTGCTTGCTTTCTTCGTTGTAAAAAGCCTTATATAGCAGTGCTATATGCCGCTTTTTCGCCTTGAAACCAAACAAAAATCCAGCGCGTAAACCAACGATTTATTTATTTACGATGCCTTACGGTCAGAAATGACCTAGCGCATCCACCTGTGCTACTAGCGCTTGTACCGACTCCAGCGAGCATTTGAGCGCAGCCGTTTCATTGGGTTGCAGATCGAGTTCAAGCACCGACTCCAACCCTCTGCCGCCCAATTTGCACGGCACCCCCATGTAAAACCCATCTACCCCATACTCCCCTTGCAGCAAGGCCGCACAGGGAAGTACGCTGTGCTTGTCGCGCAGGATCGCCTCGGCCATCTCGACCACCGCAGCGCCTGGGGCATAAAATGCAGAGCCGGTTTTGAGTAGTTTGACAATCTCCGCGCCACCATCTGCAGTGCGTTGACATATTTCAGTAATAGCAGCTTCATCCATCAGTTGGGTGATCGGCACCCCGGCAACGGTGGAGTAGCGGGGTAGCGGGACCATGGTGTCGCCATGACCGCCCAGCACCAAGGCCGATACGACACCGATCGAGACATTGAGCCGCTGGGCAATGAAACTTCGCATCCGCGCAGCATCGAGTACTCCGGCCATGCCGAGAACGCGCTCACGGGGAAAGCCCGATACCCGCTTGGCGGTATAGACCATCGCATCAAGCGGATTGGTTACCACCAGGATGATGCAGTTGGGGGAGTGGTGCACGATGCTCCGGGTAACCTCGACCACGATATTGACATTGGTCGCGAGCAGGTCGTCGCGAGACATCCCCGGTTTGCGGGCAATCCCTGCCGTGATAATCACCAAGTCCGAGTTGGCGGTATCGGCATAATCCTGGGTGCCGGTAACAGCGACATCGTAGCCCTGGATGGGCGATGCTTCAAACATATCCAATGCTTTACCTTGCGGTATCCCATCCATCACATCAAGCAAAACAATGTCGCCAAGTTCTTTTTGCGCAGCGAGAAAGGCAGCGGTTGCGCCCACATTTCCTGAGCCGACGACCGTGAGCTTGCGGCGAGGGAAACTGCTTGGAATAGTACTCTCAATCATGGGGGATCCTCCTGATCATTTGCCTTTGTGGAATATCAATGCTGCAATATGCCGGTGTGGATCAATCTATCAACCCTCCCTTTGCCGAATGCTCTGCGAACACTGTGTGATCGTGTTCATGATGCGGGTGGGCGGGCATGGTTGGTGGGGGGCTGGGTGCGTGATGGTTTACTGGGGTTGGCGAGTAGTGATTTTGATGTCGAGGTCTACCATCTGACGGCGGAACAGTTGTGTGCTATCGCAGAATCCATCGGCAAGGTGGTGCTGGTTGGCAAGCAGTTTGGTGTGTTCAAGTTAAGCTGTGACACCCTAGATGACGGGCCAGTGAATATTGATATTGCCCTGCCTCGTACTGAGCGCAATAGAGGGAAGGGTCATCGGGGTTTTTCAGTGCAGTTTGCTATCGATATTGCACCATCTATTGCTGGGTTACGGCGTGATTTCACCATAAACTCCATGATGTTTGATCCGATTTCGCACCAACTACTTGATAATCATGGTGGGCGAGATGATCTGGAAAACAGGGCGCTACGCCATGTCAGCACCGCCTTCGTGGAAGACCCCTTGAGACCCCTGCGCGCCATGCAGTTCTGTGCCCGTTTTGACCTTGCCTTGGCACCAGAAACTGCCGTGTTGTGTCAGCGTATCGCCTCCCAATGCGATCAGCTTCCCGTGGAACGCATTTGGATGGAATGGAGAAAATGGGCGCTAAGTGATTATCCTGCGGCGGGGCTTGCAGCATTAAAACAGAGCGGCTGGCTACACGGTTATCCTCAATTGCTCGCCTTGCCGGACTGCGCACAAGCGCTGCGTTGGCACCCAGAAGGCGATGCCTGGCAGCACACTCAGCTGGTATGTAATGCGGCTGCAGCGATCGCCAACAGGGAGGCGTTGTCTGAACAAAAACGGATGGTGCTGCTGTTTGCTGCATTATGCCATGATCTGGGAAAGCCTGCCACCAGCAAGTCCGATGATCAGGGTATTATTCGTTCTCATGGCCATGCCGAGGCGGGAGTTGGGCCAGCTAGCGCCTTTTTGCGACAAATTGGCGCGCCAAGCGGGCTGAAAGCTGCGGTTTTGCCGCTGGTGCGCGAACATTTGGTGCATCTCCATGGCGCGCCCACTCCCAGAGCTATTCGTCGCCTCAGCGCCAGACTACAACCGGTGAGTATGACCCAATGGGAGCAACTGGTGGAGGCAGATGCCTCTGGCCGCACACCACTGCCACCGGATCGTCCAGCATTGCCATGGTTGCAACAGGCCGAGAAGATGCGAATCGCACAACAACCGCCATCGAAGATCGTCACCGGAAGTTGGTTGTTGGCGCATGGCATGGTGCCGGGCAGGCAGGTGGGCGAGGCGATGCGCAATGGCTGGCAAGCGCAACTTGATGGTGATATTGATTCGTTAGCGGACGCGGAGCAGTGGTGGAAGCAATATATTGCGTCTGTAGAGTAACGACTCAGCTCACTCCCGGCTTTCCCGATAGCGGCGTTGAAAAATGCGCATTGACAGTAGTAAACTCCGCTTTTTCGCCTTGCTATCAGGAAAACCGGAAGCAATCTGAGCAGCTACGGGACATTTTCAATGGGTGCTGAGTAGTTACTCTGTAGATGAAGATAGTCAACGCATAGATGGAGTAGACCTTTGACATTGATAGCATCATATCCGATCCCTTTTTCTGAGTGGATGGCCAACGCACTGTATGATCCCACAGACGGGTATTATGAAACCCACACGGTATTTGCAGATCAGGGCGATTTTGTCACCGCTGCCAATTTGGGTGGTTGGGCAGCATTGGCATTTGCAGATTTAATCGTCTGGAGCTGGCAAAGCCTTGGCAGTCCAAGTAGCTGGGCATTGGTTGAGCAAGGCGGTGGCGATGGCCAACTTTTGCTTGATGTAGTGCGTAATATTCGTCATCTTAACCTACCGGAACCAATCATTTATAGTGTTGAACATTGTACTGCTATGCGTGGACGCCAAAGTGAGCTGTTTTCGCAGCATGGTGTGGCGGTAATGCAGTGTGCTAGCTTGAAGGGGATGCCGCCATTAGCCAATGCAGTACTGATGAGCAATGAGCTGCCCGATGCCTTTCCTGTGCGCCGTTTTGTCTCCCGCGCTGATGGCCTGCATGAGATGATGGTGGCCCAAGATGGTGCGCATTTTGTCTGGCAAGAGCACGAAGCGGTATTGACGGATGGGCCGGAGATTGCGCCTGCCATCATGGGTCAATGGCGAGAAGGATATGTTAGTGAGTGGAATCCAAATCTGGCATCGTGGCTACAACACTCGGCAGCGGTGGCGCAACGCTCGGTGCTGTTGTGTGTCGATTACGGCTTTGCTCAACGCGAATACTACCGCCCCGAGCGTAGCGATGGCACCTTGATGGGGCATGCTCGCCATCAGGTGGTAGAAGATGTGCTGACCATGGCTGGCGAGTGCGATATTACGGCGCATGTGGATTTTAGCGCGCTACATCGCGCAGCCGCTGGTGCGGGGATTGCAGGGCAAATTTTTACGCCGCAGTGGGCATGGCTGGCGCAGTCGCCTTCGGTGCAGAAGCGGTTAGCCGAAGTCGCGGTCAAGGGGGATCTCGCCTCAGTGCAGGCGGTGGCACAGGCCAAACGGCTGATGTTACCGCAGGGGATGGGGGAGACCTTTAAGCTCTATCTCGCTACGCATGGCATCGCATCTGTTTCCCCCGATTATTTGCGTGGATTTAACCGCTTACAAGATTTGGCTGCTGTTGCAGATTAAGCAGCCATCACAGCACGAGGGGCTAGCTGAGAACATCAAGCAGTTGGCCCGTGAGACCGGATTTGATTACTGCGGCATCACCGCCCCGAAGGTACCTATCCGCGATGTGGCGGCACTACAGGGTTGGGTCGATGCGGGCATGCAGGCAGATATGGCGTGGATGGCTGAAGCGGTGCGGTTGGCGCGGCGCAAAGATCCGGCAAGTCTGCTTGATGGGGTGTGCAGCGTGATCAGTGTTGGGCTGCGCTACACCCCACCGCAGCAAGTGGTGGCGGGTGGAGGTAGTAGTCGAGGCATGATCTCGGCCTATGCTGCCGGTGACGATTATCATGTGGTGATGAAAAAGCGGCTCAAGGTGCTGGCGCGCGGCTTGGATGATCTGTTGGGGAGACATGATCAGCGGGTGTTTGTGGATACGGCGCCGGTACTGGAGCATGTGTTGGCGGCGGGCGGCGGGGTTGGATGGCAGGGGAAGCATAGCCTGACTTTGAACCGCGACGGTGGCTCATGGCTACTGCTGGGCGAGCTTTTCACCACCGCAAAGTTACCTCCTGATGCCCCGGCTAGTGGCCATTGCGGCAGTTGCACCCACTGTATTGATGGCTGTCCTACGAATGCGATTGTTGCGCCCTATATCATTGATGCAAACCTTTGTCTGTCTTTTATAACTATTGAATATAGCGGGGTTATTCCTCGCGAGTTGCGCCAAGTAATGGGGGCGCGAATCTATGGTTGTGATGATTGTCAGATGGTCTGTCCGTGGAGTGACAAAACCGAGGCTGTGATGGACGATCTGTTGCGGCCGCGAGCGCAGAATATTGCGCCATTGCTGTCCGATATTTTACAGCTCGATGTGGTCGGATTTCGTCACCATTTTAGTCAATCACCGATCAAGCGCACTGGGCGTACGCGACTACTACGCAATGCCTGTGTGGCGGCAGGGAATAGTGGGGATGCCGACTTGGTGGTATTGCTCTTTGCTCTGCTAGATGACGCAGCGGCACTGATTCGTGGCCATGCGGTATGGGCGTTGGCGCGCCTGCGCGCAGTGGCTGATGCGCCAACGATTGATGCGCGATTGGAGGGCTTACGGTCGAAAGAGGCTGATAGAATGGTGCAGCAGGAGTTGGCCTGGGCATTGGATGGTCAAGCCGATGGCTTTTAACCGCCGGATATTGCGTACCATCGACGGGTTTCTAATGCCTTATCCAACTTCAAGGTGATATGGTAAGTGTGAGCAGGAAGCAGGCTCTCTGCTCGCTGCGGCCACTCGATAATCGCCACCCACGGCGGTTGCAGATACTCCTCAACCCCAATCTCCAGCAGCTCCTCCGCACTCGATAACCGATACCAATCCATGTGTGCCACGGGAAAATCAAGGCCTTCATACGGCTGAATGATGGCATAGGTAGGGCTTGGCAACGCTTCATCTTTCACTCCCAAAGCACGCAGTAAGGCACGGGAAAATACACTCTTTCCCGCACCAAGCTCACCAACTAACGCGACGCAATCACCACCGCGAAGCTGCGGAGCCAACGACTGCGCCATTGCAATCGTGTCGGCCTCATTGGCTAAACAGTGCATAGGTAGCTGCTCTAGGTCGTAAAGAAGTTCTTTCGTTCTGTGATTTGTAACTACTCAGCACCCCTTGAAAAAAGCCCGTAACTGCTCAGATTGCTTCCGGTTTTCCTAATAGCAAGGTGAAAAAGTGGAGTTTACTACTGTAAATGCGCATTTTTCAACGCCGCTATCGAGAAAACCGAGAATGAGCTGAGTAGTTACCCGAAGGTAGCCGTAACTACTCGGATGTCGAGTAGATCGGATTCATCAATATCGCAATCGCATCAGAATAAGCCACCATGCGGTAGTGCAGCATTCGTTCTGTAAAATCAAACTATGGTGGTGCAAGAGAGGGCACCGAGGCAGCCTTGGTTTAGAACAAATACAAAGGAGTCCCCGATGACCTCAATAGAGAATGCTGCTGGAGGCAGTGCGATAGAAGTTTTGATGGAACATGGGTAACTATTCAGCTCACTCTCGGTTTTCCCGATAGCGGCGTTGAAAAATACTCATTTACAGCATTTACAGTAGTAAACTCCGCTTTTTCGCATTGCTATCAGGAAAACCGGAAGCGATCTGAGCAGTTACGGGCTTTTTTCGACATGCAGGATACGAACATCAAGCGTTTTCACGAGGTGGATAATGATTAAAACTCCTAATAGTTTAAATAGGTTAGCTGGCCCACCAGCGAGTAATTTTCATGCCGGCTTGACCGTTTTCGACCGAAAAAATGGTGAAACTTCAGGTTACTAATGAAGGTGCTTTTTAACCAACTCCTCGCCGCCTATGGCTCGCGCCACTGGTGGCCGGCGGAGAGCCCGTTTGAGATGATGGTGGGAGCCATTCTGACGCAAAATACCAGCTGGACCAATGTGGAACGCGCTATTGCCGCGCTCAAATCCCAGCAATGGTTGGATGCAGAGGCACTAATCAATGCGCCATTAACTCTTCTGGAGCAGGCAGTTCGTCCCGCAGGATATTTTCGCCAGAAAAGTGCGCGGCTACAGATATTTTCCCGTTTTTTCCTTGATCAAGGCGGGGTGGAGGGGATGCGGCAGCTACCGCTAACGACCATGCGGACGCGTCTATTGGCCGTCCATGGCGTTGGCCCGGAGACGGCCGATTCGATATTGCTCTATGCCCTAGAGCAGCCGATCTTCATTATCGACACCTACACCAAGCGGCTAATGCAGCGTTTGGAGATGATCAATCCACCCATCACCTACCATGGGTTGCAGAATCATTTTCACCACGCCCTATCACCCAATACCGGACTATTTCAAGAGTTTCATGCCCTAATCATCGAACATGGAAAACGGCACTGTGCCGCCAAGCCAAAATGTGACGGCTGCCCATTGGTCCTGCGCTGCCCATCGGCAGATTAAGTCGTAGAGACATCCTCCAGGGGTGTCATTTCCGCCCGCTCAACTAGGTGCTGCGGCAGCTCTTTTTTGCTGCGCCCAGCCAGTTGCCCCAACTGATGCACCTGCTGTAACACATTTCCCCGACCTGAAACCATACGATTATGCGCCGTATCAAAAGCACCAGTCGCCTGCTGCAAACGGCTGCCAACCTCTTCAAATGCCTTAATGAAATCCACCATCTTATCGTGCAGCCTACTACTGCGATCGATCAACTTGGCGACATTATCGCTCTGACGCTCGTAACGCCATAACTGCTCAACTAGACGCAGGGTAGCGTAAAGCGTCGAGGGGGTGACCACCGCCACATGTTGATCAAAAGCGGTCTCAAAAATCGCATGATTGGCCTCAATCGCTATCAGGTAGGCTCCCTCAATCGGAACAAACATCAGCACATAGTCGGGGGAATGGATGCCATCAATCTGATCATAACGCTTGGTAGCCAACTCTTGGATATGGCGCTGCATACTGGTGCAGTGATCGCGAATCGCCGCACTGCGTGCCTCACCGTCACACTCCATCGCCAGCTTATAGGCGGTGAGCGACACCTTGGCATCAATCACCAGATGCTTATTGTCAGGCATGTTGATAATCACATCGGGGCGCTGGCGCGTTTCGCCATCACTAAATGAGGGCTGACGCAGGTATTCCTCGCCCTGACGCAGGCCGGACGACTCCAGCAGCCGTTGCAGAATCTGTTCGCCCCAATCGCCCTGCGCCTTGCTGTCACCCTTGAGTGCTCGGGTTAGATTGAGGGTGTCTTCGCTCATGCGGTGGTTGAGTTGCCGCAACTCGGTGAGATGCTGATCCAACGCGCCACGGGCCTTCTGCTCTTCGGCATGCACCGCATCCACCCGCTGACGAAAACGCGCCATCTCCTCCTGCATCGGGGTAAGCACCGTTTTCAGCGTCTGCGCACTTTTGCTATCCAACTGAGTTTGGCGGGCATCGAAAATCTGACCCGCCAGCAGCTTAAACTCATTGCCCAGCGTCGCCTTGGCATCCGCTAACAACGCAAGCTTCTCCGCGCTGACCTCGCGTTCTTTGCTCAGCTCGGTGCGTGCGGATGCCAATTCCGCCTGCGTAGCGGCCAACTGCCGGGAGCAATCACCAAATTGGGTTTGTAATTCAAGGGTATGCTGCTGAAGTTGATCAATTTGCTGGTCGCGCAAGGCAAGATCGGTGCGGTGCTGCCCCGCCCGCTGCCATTGCCAAAGGGTGAGCAGCACCAATACGCCCAAGGCCAGCCAAGGGGAAAGTCCAATCATGAGAGACGCATAATTAGTAACTACTCAGCACCCTACCCAAAAATGGCTGTAACTGGAGCCTCTTGCAACACTCTGGGTGGATGCGTGGCAATCCCCGACTGGAAATGCACCGGAGTGGGGAAGCCAATCGCCGCTCATGAGTTTTGCCAGAGGCCCACAGTTCAGATCGCCTCTCATTTTTCCAGTAGCAAGGCGAAAAGGGTGATAGCAACGATTCTATCAGGCAGAGAATTAGCCGTTAAGTGCGTTGCTTGCTTGGCTCACCGAGGCAGAAACCGCATCGATACTCTGCACGACGATCTCCACCGCCTCCAGAATAGCATGGCTCTTTTCCGCAATATTTTCAGTAGAGAGCTTGGTCTGATTCGAGAGCTCTTTAACCTCTCCTGCGACCACAGCAAAACCGCGTCCAGCATCACCGGCACGCGCCGCCTCGATGGTGGCATTGAGTGCCAAGAGGTTGGTTTGATCCGAGATTTTGCGAATCGTACCTAGCAGCAGCTCAATTTCGCGAGCGATACTCGCCAAATCGCCAATCTTCTCCACCGTGGTGGCCATCAGACCACTAGCCTCACTCATGCTATCCGAGGCCTGTTGCCGCCCTTCGCCATCACTACTGGAGGATCCACCTGCCGCCATCACCGCACCAAGCTGCGAAGCCTCCCATGACAAAGGGTGTTCGCTAGGCAGCAATGCATCCACATTCCCTGCAACCAATTCTTGTATCCAACTTTTTAGCTGTTCAACTTCCTGTTCATCCATTTGTACCACTCCTCATCACATCAATTTCCATATCCAATGCGAAAAGCTTAAGCCATCCTAGCTAACGGTCAACATTCCCCACCACGAACGCAACCATCCATGGCAAAAATAGAGCCATATACTAGCATTCGGGTTATGCACGAATATCTTATCATTCTTATCTCCATGGTACTGGTCAACAACTTTGTGCTGGCCAAATTCCTCGGCATCTGCCCCTTCCTCGGCGTATCGGCCAAAACAGAGACCGCCATCGGCATGTCATTCGCGGTGATGTTTGTCATGACCTTGGCCTCAGTCTCCACCTGGTTGGTACAACACTGGCTACTGCAACCTCTGGGTTTGGAGTACCTGCAGACGGTATTCTTTATCCTAGTGATCGCCTCGCTGGTGCAATTGGTAGAGATGATCATGCACAAAACCAGCCCGCTGCTCCATCAGTCATTGGGGGTTTTTCTGCCGCTAATCACCACCAACTGCGCCGTACTCGGTGTCGCGCTGCTCAATGTGCAAAAAGATCTTTCGCTGCTGGCTGCCTCACTTTACGGGCTAGGAGCTGCGCTCGGCTTCTCTTTGGTGCTGGTGGTCTTCGCGGCTCTGCGCGAACGGCTCGATGGCGCGCCCATTCCGACCGCATTCAAAGGTAGCCCGATCACCCTGATTACTGCCGGTATGATGAGCCTCGCTTTTCTCGGTTTCAGCGGCTTGGTCAAGGGATAAACGGCGTTCGCCCCCAGCAACGGGAAGGGATCGCACCATGAGCGATTTATGGATCCCCGTGCTGGTGCTAGGTGGTGCTGCCGCACTCTTTGGTCTGCTGCTGGCAATCTCTTCCAAGCTGTTCAAGGTGGAAGGCAACCCATTGGAGGAGAAGGTCGACAAGATGCTACCGCAGACCCAATGCGGCCAGTGCGGTTTTCCCGGTTGCAAACCGTATGCCCACGCCGTGGTGAGCGGAGAGGCGGAGGTCAACCACTGCGTCCCTGGCGGCGAACGGGTGATGCTGCAAATCGCCGATCTGATGGGGGTCGAGCCCAAAGATATTACCGAGGAGGCTGCGGCACCGATGGTCGCCTTTATCCGCGAGGATGAGTGCATCGGTTGCACGCTGTGCATCAAGGCCTGTCCAGTTGACTGCATCATTGGCGCACCCAAGCAGTACCATGTGGTGATTGCCAGCGAGTGCACCGGCTGCACGCTGTGTGTTGAGCCTTGCCCAGTTGATTGCATCGATATGTTGCAAAAGCCTGAGTTACTTGAGCACTGGTCGTGGCCTCTACCAGGCACGGCGCGCGCCGATCTAGGGCATGAGCGCAGGGAGCACCATCATGCAACATAGTGTCCCCATCCATACCCTCTGCGCCGCTGCGGTAAAACGCGTTTTATTCCCGAACTGTGCCATCACCCAAGGAGCCACGATATGCTGCGCGCACTGAAAGACAACAGCTTCCGCAAGCTGGCGCACCGCATGTTGGCTGGAGTGATTCCGCTGGCGCAACCTGGGGTACATCCTACCATGGAGAAGCGTTCAGCTGGTTTAATGATTGCCGATGCGCCGTTGCCGCCATTGCTGGTATTGCCACTGCGGCAGCATATCGGCGAGGCGTGTGTGCCGATTGTCGAGATCGGTGCCAAGGTGTTGCGTGGCCAAAAAGTCGCCAAATCCAAGGGGTATGTTTCGGCGCCAATCCACGCCCCCACCTCCGGCACCATCGTTAATATCGAGCAACACCCCATCGTCCACCCCTCAGGAATCGGTATGCGGTCGATTTTTTTGGAGCCGGACGGAGAAGACCGTTGGTGCGAGGATCTGCACCCGATGCCCGACTATGCCAAACGCGATATTGTCGAAGTGCGCGAACAGATTCGCATCGGTGGCATCGCCGGACTGGGAGGCGCAACCTTCCCCACCTTCATCAAGCTGGTGCGCGACCCCAACCACCCGATCGACACACTCATCCTTAACGGTATTGAATGTGAACCGTGGCTCACCTGCGACCATCGCGTGATGGTGGA
>JAUZRF010000012.1 GCA_030950645.1 Mariprofundales bacterium | reverse complement strand
CTTGTACTCGAACCCATCAGGGGCGAGATTACTTAGTAAAGCCGTGATTTACCCGATTACGGCGTCGAAGCATGCTCATGTGCAAATAGCACACTGCGCTGCATCTCCTTGTACTCGAACCCATCAGGGGCGAGATTACTTAGTAAAGCCGTGATTTACCCGATTACGGCGTCGAAGCATGCTCATGTGCAAATAGCACACTGCGCTGCATCTCCTTGTACTCGAAATCATGGTCAAAAACCGCCGTTCTCGACATGCGATAGGGTCAAGCAACTCCCTGTAAAATAACATTTCGACTTTTTGCGAGGATCTGAATTGCTGATTCCATCGTAAAAAATCCATTTTAACCGAAACCGTCACTCCCTCGCAGGGGAGACATGACGGGGTGAAGGTCGAACAGCCCCTTCTCAAACCTCCGCTTGCGCCCGCACCCACTGCAAGAAACCATCATAAGTTTTCATGAAACTGGCAAAAATCTCTACCGGAGCATCGCAAACCAAGCTCTGACTTTTGGCCCGCAATATCGTCTCCTGCCGGCGTAAAGACTTACTGGCACCGCAAACCATGGTTCCCACCGCCACATCACCTGCCAACTTAAGGCGCGTAAATCGTTCGATTTTCCCAGAGATTACAATCAACCACTGATTGGACGACGACGCATCCTGGCAAACATTTTCGCCCGGCTGAAACACGCGTACCTTGGCGGAATCTGCCAACCAGGCACGATCGCCCAAGGACAACTCCGCAAAGGCTGGGTGCTCATAGGTAAGGTTGGAGATCATGCGCCGCTGCACCACCTGCATCAGCTGCTCACCAGCGATCGGTGCATGATCAATGAGGTTTTGAATCGTCTGATCAGAAAACTGCAACAACCGCGCATCACTCCCCGCACGCACGGTAGCGGAGCGCTGCATCTGATACACACAGGCAAACTCACCAAAATACTCCCCCGCCTTGAGCGTTGCCAACTTCACCCGCACCCCATGGTCGGTAGTGAGTTCAACATCCATCTCACCATGAAGAATGAGAAAAAAGGTTTGACTCACCTCCCCCTGCATCACCACTACGCACCCTTGTTTCACCTCAAGGGGTGTGCCATCAAGCAGGAATGTCCGCACCTCCTGATCCGACAGCGCTTCCACCAGACCAAATACGCGACCAGTATCCACCACCCCCTGCTCAACCCCAATCGATAAAGCCTCAGCCATGCGCTGCAAATCCTGCACCTCTTCAGAGTCAGGATACCCCAAATGCTTCGCCATCGTTAAAAAATTCAGCACCTCACCATAGCGCGCGCCCTTCCGCATGCGCCGCGCCAGATGCATTGACAACTTGGCGGCCAATTCGCGCTCACCCCGTTGCTGAAGCAGGATAATCATTGGCCGCGCCAAATGAAGATCATCCGGGAAGCACGACAGCATATCGCGATATATTGGCAAAATCCGCGTGGTATCATCCATAAAAACTTCCAACTCCTTCAGTATGATGGGATCAATCAGGTGCCAGCAATACCGACACACCAAGCCTCCGTAATTGCCCAACAAGATCCGCCATCCACGCCGCGGATGGTGGGCGCACCTGCTGTTGTCGTGAGAGGCGAGCAGGCACATAAAGATGCACCCCCTGTATCGAGTCTGCCAACGATGACAACAGATGCAAATAGGCATCCACTTGCTGGCGTGACATCGACACACCATCGGGAGAGAGCATCATACAGCTCTGGATCCAGGTCGGGCAACAGCCTGCAGCTTGCTCCACCTGCTGCCGGAGCTGCTGCGGGGAGATATGGACGCCATTGGTGCGCGCAATCGTCGCCCCATCTCCGCCATCAACCTTGATCCACACCTCGCCATGGTGACTAGCGATCATGCGCAACCCCTGCTGCACGCCAGCCTTGCCAACATAGGAGCCATTGGTAATTAGACGCAACGGAAGCGTTTCCGGCACGCCCGCCGCAGCCATCGCCGCCAACACTAGCGCCACCACCTCAGCAAACTGCGGGCTGCTAGTCGGTTCGCCATTGCCGGAGATCGCAATATCGCACAGCTGCCGCATCCCTTCATCCACCTGTTGAGCAAGAAAATCACCGTGAAGCACCCAGTGCAACATCTCCGCAAACTCTGAGCCCAACAATGCCAAATCAATCGCTGGCGCGTGCCCTGTGGTGAGGTTCGGAACCTGGCAGTAGCAGCAACGCCAATTGCAGGCGTTGTTCGGGTTCAAATTGATGCCAATCGACACCCCACCCGCCCGACGCGATACCACCGGATAGACATAGCGCATTCCAACCTCATCGCGGTCATGGTTGGTGGTAGTTAGCATGGGAGTGTTGTAACTACTCAGCTCACTTCCGGCTTTCCCGATAGCGGCGTTGAAAAATACTCATTTACAGTAGTAAACTCCGCTTTTTCGCCTTGCCATCAGAAAAACCAGAAGCAATCTGAGCAGTTACAGCGTGGTGACAATCCGGTAAAATATTTTACCGCGCCTCCACGGTAAACATCTTCATCTTTACGCCGTGTAACTAACAACAGGCTGCCACTTCGCACATGGCACAAGTCACCTGCCCCAACTCATCAGGTGTGATCACATAAGGCGGCATGGTGTAGAGCAGCTTACCGAAGGGGCGTAGCCACACCCCTTGCGCAATCAAGTGTGACTGCACCTTGGCAACATCAATCGCGCTCCGCATCTCAATCACACCGATCGCGCCTTTCACCCGCACATCCGCCACCGCCGCCAACTTGCGGCACGGTGCCAATTCCTGGCGCAACTGTGCCTCAATCGCCGCTACACGCTGCTGCCATGACGATGCACAGAGCAGATCAATGCTGGCGCAAGCCACCGCGCAAGCGAGGGGATTGGCCATAAAGGTGGGGCCGTGCATCAGCACTGGGGTCTCGCCAGCGGCAATACCATCACGCACCTTGGCGTTGGTCAGGGTGGCGGCCAGGGTCATGTAACCACCTGTTAACGCTTTGCCGAGACAGAGAATATCGGGGGCAATCCCCGCCTGTTCACAGGCAAACATGGTGCCGGTGCGGCCAAAACCGGTAGCGATCTCATCCAAAATCAGCAATACCCCGTAATCATCGCACAACCCACGCACGCCGCGTACAAATTCCGGTGCATGAAAGCGCATGCCTCCCGCCCCCTGCACGACAGGCTCCATAATCACCGCCGCGATCTTATCACCATGGTCTTCAAGCAGGCTACGCATCGGGTCAAGCTGCGAAGGGTGCCATGCATCACTGGCAGGAGCATCGGCAAAGTAGTGCTGCGGCAACAGGTTATGGAACAGTTGATGCATGCCACCTTCCGGATCGCAGACACCCATCGCCCCCAGCGTATCGCCATGATACCCATGGCGAATCGTCAACATCCGGCTGCGCTGCGGTTGTCCCTGCGACTGCCAGAATTGCAGCGCCATCTTCAGCGCCACCTCCACCGCCACCGAGCCGGAGTCAGCAAAAAACACACTTTCCATCGTCTTAGGAGCCAATGCCAGCAGCCGCGCGCCCAACTTGACGGCAGGCGCATGGGTCAGGCCACCAAACATGACATGACTCATGCGCCCGGCCTGTTCGGCCAGCGCCGCATCCAATTCTGACACGCCGTAGCCATGAATCGCGCACCACCACGAGGACATGCCATCAATCAACCAGTTGCCATTGGCCAATTGCAGCCGTGAGCCTTGCGCAGCGACCACAGGATAGACTGGAGAGGAAGATGGCATTGGCGCGTAAGGGTGCCACAGATGATCACGATCAAACACCAACAGATCGGGCCAAACTTCATCATGATGCGGCATGGTGGTCATAGATTACGCATCTCCCTGCACTCTTGGCTGCATACATGGCATCGTCAGCACACTAGACCTGCCCACCAATCGACCGATTCCTCCCGCTCGCTTTGGCCTGGGCCACGCGCATTCGCATCTGTTCAGCAATCAATAGCGCCGCATCCATATCGGCATCTGGCAGTACAGCAACAAACTCCTCGCCACCATCACCAAGCATGCATCGCCCGACTGATGGCCATGGTGATCATTGTAGCGTTTGAAATAGTCCACATCTGCCATAATCAACTGGATATTCGACATAAGAATCGTTTTTATAGGGAGCTACCTTCACAGTGCTGGTAAACAGTATGCGGTTCTGGCAATATACACTTAAGATCGGATTTCGCTTCGCATTATACAGATTGGCCACTTTAGCTGCATTGTATGACCAAGCGCAGCTGAAGTTTTGGACTTTAGTACGCATTTTTCGCTCTATTAGGATGCGAAGGAGATTTGATCGCTGGATATCTTATCTCGAATATCCAGATAATCAATGATAGTGTTGACTAAAACCGATGCGCCCGATCCCACTCCTGTTGGAGAAAGGCATCAAAACGCCCTGTTATGTTTGCCTTTATTTGAGGGGAACCATCCCTCGTTCAACAAGGGATCCCGAATCCGCACATGACCACCCTCTTCTGTAGCGGAAGATAGGTCAAGGAGGAGTGCGGAGCGAAGCGTAGCAAGCTCCTTGAGGCATCTGGAGCGTAAGTAGTCTTGGGCATGTGCGGATATCGGGGTGGGTAATCCGCCGTTCTAAACGGCCTGCCTCATCGTGGCACAAACCCCTCAGATAAGCCGGAATGTAACAACTAAAAACCGCAATCAAAAATGCGCGAAAACGGAAACGCAGGGCTTAGACCGTACGCCGTAATTTGAAAAAACGGCAAACCGACCCGTTTGGGAGAAGATACCGCGACTCAGTCGCCTTGATCGCACACGCATTGGGATCATTGCAGGTTGAGGAGTTGCATCATTTTTTCGACAGATCCATACTACACTTCCAGATGGACGCCGTTAGTGTTAGCCGATAAAAATAGAGTTATCAGGGGGAAATTTAACTATGAACCATCTACAACAAGTCATTGAGTCGGCATGGGAGAGCCGCGAAGCGTGGACGCTGCACAATGTCAGCGCCGAAATTCGCGAGGCAATTGAACAGGCTATCACCCTACTTGATGACGGTGGGATACGCGTCGCCGAACGGGGTGCCGACGGCAACTGGGCGACCCAACAGTGGCTGAAAAAAGCGGTACTGCTCTACTTCAAGCTGCATGACAATGTCATGATCAACGGTGGCGCCTCCAACTACTTTGACAAGGTTCCACTCAAATTCGCCAGCTGGGGTGAAGATATGTTTCGCAAGGCTGGCATACGCGTAGTGCCACCGGCCACTGTGCGCAAAGGCGCCTTCATCGCGCCCAAAGTGGTGCTGATGCCATCGTATGTCAATATCGGCGCCTATGTTGATGAAGGCACCATGATCGATACCTGGGCCACCGTTGGCTCCTGCGCCCAGATTGGTCGCAACTGCCACATCTCGGGCGGTGCCGGCATCGGCGGGGTACTGGAGCCGATCCAAGCCAGCCCTGTCATCATTGAGGATAACTGTTTTATCGGTGCTCGTGCTGAGGTGGCGGAAGGGGTCATTGTACGCGAAGGGTCGGTCCTCTCCATGGGGGTCTACCTTGGCCAATCCACCCGTATTTATGACCGTGCCAGTGGCAAAACCTCCTACGGTGAGGTGCCACCGTACTCGGTAGTCGTGGCAGGATCCATGCCTGGGTCATCTGGTGGCCCCAACCTCTACTGTGCAGTCATCGTCAAGCAGGTTGACGAAAAAACACGCTCAAAAACAAGCATTAATGAGCTGCTACGCGACTTCTAACCTTCGTTTCATCGTAACTGCTCAGCTCACTTCCGGTTTTCCCGATAGCGGCGTTGAAAAATGCTCATTTACAGTAGTAAACTCCGCCTTTCCGCCTTGCTATCAGAAAAACCGAAAGCAATCTAAACAGTTACAGTAACTACTCAGCTCACTTCCGGTTTTCCTGATAGCGGCGTTGAAAAATGCTCATTTACAGTAGTAAACTCCGCCTTGCTATCAGAAAAACCGAAAGCAATCTAAACAGTTACAGTAACTACTCAGCTCACTTCCGGTTTTCCCGATAGCGGCGTTGAAAATGCGCATTTACAGTAGTAAACTCCGCTTTTCCGCCTTGCTATCAGAAAAACCGAAAGCAATCTGAACAGTTACAGCCATTTTTTGGTGGTGGTCGCTGAGCGTAATGTTGATGGCTTCCTGTGAAAGGCACACTTCCCATTCAATAGACGAAAATCGGCCTACGCAGCCATCACAAATTGGCTACCGCTTCACCAATTGCCGCAACACAAAGTGAAGAATACCACCGTGCTGATAGTAGTCCCACTCCTTGGGTGTATCGATGCGTACCATGGCTTGAAACGCACATAATTGTCCACTTTCCGCAGTAGCCATCACCTCAACCGTCGCCATACCCCGTGCCACCCCAATAATGCTGAAGGTCTCCTGACCCGTCAGATCTAGCGATTCCGCACTCTCTCCCGGCAAAAACTGCAACGGCAGCACGCCCATGCCAACCAAGTTGGACCGATGGATACGCTCAAAGCTCTCAGCCAGTACCACACGCACACCAAGCAATGCCGGCCCCTTTCCCGCCCAATCGCGGCTCGATCCAGTACCGTACTCCTTACCAGCGATCACCATCGCCGGAGTTTTCCGCGTTTTATATGCCATTGCAGCATCAAAAATACTCATCTCGCGATCATCGGGATGGAGACGAGTAACACCTCCCTCCGTACCTGGAGCCAGACGGTTACGCAGACGAATATTGGCAAAGGTGCCGCGCATCATCACCTCATGGTTGCCACGCCGCGAGCCATACGAGTTGAAATCCGCCACCGCCACGCCGTGCTGTTGCAGGTAAAGACCCGCTGGCGAATCCGCCTTGATGGCACCTGCCGGTGAAATATGGTCGGTCGTGACTGAATCTCCCAGCAATGCCAGCACGCGCAAACCACGAATATCGGCAATCGGAGCGATATCCGCCGTCATGCCATCAAAATAGGGTGGGTTTTGGATATAGGTGGAATCACTTTGCCATTGAAAACGCGATCCCGTTGGTGCCTCCAACTGCTGCCAGTTGCGATCCCCCTCCAACATGCCGGTACCCGCGCGGGTAAACTGCGCGCTGTTGATCGCCCCCATCGCCAGAGCCAATTCATCACTGCTTGGCCAAATATCACGCAAAAACAACGCGTTTCCATCCCGATCCAGGCCAATCGGATCGCGTTCAAAATCAATCTCCATGGTGCCAGCAATGGCGTAAGCCACCACCAATGGTGGACTAGCCAGATAGTTCATGCGAACCTCAGCATGCACCCGACCCTCAAAGTTCCGGTTGCCAGAAAGCACTGCGCACACAGAGAGATTACCCTCCGCAATCGCCGCCGACACCGCCTCCGGCAAGGGGCCGGAGTTGCCGATACATGTGGTGCAACCATAGCCAACCACATGGAAACCAAGCGCCTTTAACGGCGATATTAAATCTGCGGCCTGTAAATATTCTGTCACCGCACGCGAGCCAGGTCCGAGCGAGGTTTTCACCCATGGAGCCGACTTCAATCCCAACGCCGCAGCTTTTTTGGCTACCAAACCCGCACCAAGCATCACCGATGGGTTCGAGGTATTGGTGCAGGAGGTAATGGCCGCGATCACCACTGCGCCATCCTTGAGTGTGCCTGCGCCATCGTCCAATTCCACCGGATGTGATATCAGCCCAGCCTCCAGCTTGATCTGCGGCAAAGCCTCGGCAAATGCCGCCTTGGAGCCTGCCAGGGCAATGCGATCTTGCGGCCGTTTAGGGCCGGCAATCGATGGCACCACCGTAGCCATATCTAGCGCCACGCGCTCATTGAACTGCACCGCCCGATCATCATCACGCCACATCCCTTGCGCCTTGGCATAGGCCTCAACCAACGCAATCGCATCCGCATCGCGACCCGTCAGACGCAGGTAATTCAGTGTCTCATCATCAATGGGAAACAGACCACAGGTAGCGCCATACTCTGGAGCCATGTTGGCGATGGTGGCGCGATCTGCCAACGACAACTGCGCCACCCCAGCCCCATAAAATTCAACAAATTTCCCGACCACACCATGCGCACGCAGCATCTCCACTACTATCAGCACCAAATCCGTGGCGGTGGCCCCCGCTGGCAATACTCCAGTAAGCTCAAAACCAACCACCTTAGGCACCAACATGGAGATCGGCTGCCCCAACATCGCTGCCTCAGCCTCGATACCACCTACACCCCAACCCAACACGCCAAGACCATTGATCATGGTGGTGTGCGAATCGGTTCCAACCAGCGTATCAGGATAAGCCATCCCCGCATCATCCACAAACACGGTACGCGCCAATGCCTCAAGATTGATCTGGTGCACAATCCCCATATCCGGAGGCACCACCTTGAAGTTATCAAACGCCTGCCGCCCCCACTTGAGGAATGCGTAGCGCTCACGGTTGCGAGAAAATTCGATATCGGCATTTTCAGCCAGCGCGGTGTCAGAACCAAAATAGTCCACCTGCACTGAGTGGTCAATCACCATCTCCGCTGGCACTAAAGGATTGATCTGTTCGGGATCACCGCCAAGGTGCACTATCGCATCACGCATCGCTGCCAAATCCACCACCGCAGGCACACCCGTAAAATCCTGCATCAGCACCCTGGCTGGCATGAAGGCAATCTCACGCGGCTCAGATTGCGGCGTCCAGTTCACCAAGGCTTGTAGATCGGCCTCGGTAACGATCTCGCCATCGACACGGCGCAACAGGTTCTCAAGCAAGATCTTGAGTGATAAAGGGAGATGAGAAACATCCCCAGCCGCATCGAGTCGATAGTAGGAATATTCCCGCGTGCCAACCTTCAGTTGCGATACGGTTTGTAATGCAGTCATCAAAATTACCTCAATACGAAAGAAAACAGTAACTATTCAGCCATCGTAACTACTCAGCACCCATTGAAAGTATCCCGTAACTGCTCAGATTGCTTCCGGTTTTTCTGATAGCAAGGCGAAAAAGCGGAGTTTACTACTGTAAATGAGCATTTTTCAACGCCGCTATCGGAAAAACCGGGAGTGAGCTGAGTAGTTACCAAAAAACATTAAACGACGATTCGGTACACCTTGATCAGATTGCGTTTGCCACGCAGTTTCATCTCCTCATAGAAGCAGGCATGCGCTTTTGCAAAAGACGCAGGCAAGCGTTGATAGCACGCCTCAGTCATCAAACCTTCAAAAGATTTGGCAGAGCCACAAAGCCGCGCTGCGGTGTTGGGAACATCTCCGATCACCGTGAATTCTCTTCGATTCTCATCGCCGAGCAGGCAATACAACACTTTGCCATCCTGCATCCCAAAGCCAACACCACAGGATTGGTACTCGACATCATCTTGCTTAATCAATGGCAATTCCCGAGCAAGATCCAGCATGCAGTGGGCCGCATTTTCAGTGCGTTCATCACCAGCAAAAATGGCAAGAATGCCGTCCCCCATAAATTTATTCACACTCCCATGATGGCGCGCAACAATGCGCGTCTGCAGTGCAATACTCGCATTAAGGGTCTCATAAATTTTCCGTGGATCATGCTTCTCGGCAAATTGGGTAAACTCACGCAGATCGGTAAACAGCACCGTCATCTGTTCATCCACCGCAAAATCTTGCGGCAAATTACCCCCGTATTGTAACATCATATCCACGGTTTCAGGCGGCAAAAATGATGACATAGGTGGCGGACGACGCGTACTGTTCACAACAACTCCTTAAGAATAACGGCATCGAAAAAGCCCACAGATGGATTTTTTTCACAATCATCAAGGACATCCCTAATAATCATGCTCGCAAGGGTAGCCAATGATCTTCCATTACAACAGCAATCACAATGCATCCCACCATTTCGTTATCCGCTGTCGCACCCTTTCACCGCCCCAAACAAACAGAAGCAGTAGTATCAGCACCGCAACACCCAGACCTATTATGCCAAAACGGTGCAACACAGAGACCGCTGCCATTCCGAGCATATGACCTACCGAGTAGATAATCAGTGACCACAACACGCAATTGATCACCTGCCAGCCAGCAAAACGCCAAAAGCGAATACCGGAACATCCAAACAGAATGGCCGCCGCCATACGGGTGCCATAAAGGTACTGAAAAATAAAAATCGACCAATGGGCATAGCGATCCAGAATCACATTCACCTTGGGATAATGCCGGTACAGCGATGGAACGGCGCGAATCACCTCCATCCCGCGCCAGCGACCAAGCGCAAAAAAGACAAGATGACCAACATAGGCACCCAATGCCGCAACAACGATCACCTTCCAAGGGACCAACATGCCCGCAGCAGCCAAGGCGGCCGCAGCAATAAATACGGATTCACCCTCGATAAATGTCCAAACAAATACAGCCACATATCCGTATTGCTCAACGAAGCTGGTTGCCCACTCCACTACCTGCGAACCGGAATAGCATGGGAGGCCAATGCCTGCTTAGCCTCCGCAATGGTATGCTCGCCAAAATGAAAAATTGAGGCGGCCAGCACCGCATCTGCACCCCCAGCCGTAAGCCCCTCAACCAGATGCGCCAAGCTGCCCACGCCACCAGAAGCGACCACATTCGCAGAAACCGCATCAACCACCGCCCGGGTAAGCGGGATGTCATAGCCATTGCGGGTGCCATCGGCATCCATGCTGGTAAGCAAAATCTCCCCGGCACCCGCATCGCTCATCTGCCGTGCCCACGCCACCGCATTGATGCCGGTTGATTTCCGTCCACCATGGGTAAAACATTCCCAATGATCATCCACCCGCTTGGCATCCACCGCGACCACAATGGTGGAAGAGCCAAAGCGCAGTGCCGCCTCCTCGACCAATGCCGGACGCTGCAATGCTGCGGAATTGATCGACACCTTATCGGCACCAGCATGCAACAAGCGCGCGACATCATCAAGCGATTTAACCCCGCCACCCACGGTAAGCGGCATGAAAACATGTGCCGCCACTTCACGCACCATCCCATAGAGAGTATCACGATCTTCGTGACTCGCGCGGATATCGAGAAAGGTGAGCTCATCTGCCCCCTGTTGATCATAACGAATTGCCGCTTCCACCGGATCACCTGCATCAATCAAATCAATGAACTGCACCCCCTTAACTACGCGACCATGCGCAATATCAAGGCAGGGAATAATTCGCTTACTCAGCGCCATCAAGCATTGCCACTGCCGCTGAAAAATCGAGGGTGCCCTCATAGATAGCTCTACCCGTAATCGCACCGGCAATGCCATCATCAGCATGTTGGATCAATGCCCGCACATCATCCAACCGCGCCACGCCACCGGAAGCAATCACAGGAATCGTCACGGACTGTGCCAACTTCAAAGTCTCCTCAATATTGGGTCCGGTGAGCATGCCATCCCGAGCAATATCCGTGTAAATAATAGCCACTACACCCGCATCCTCAAAACGCCGAGCCAGATCAATGGCCTTCACACTGGTGACATCATCCCATCCATGTACTGCCACCATGCCAGCTTTGGCATCAATACCTACACACACCTGACTGGGAAAATGGCGACACGCCGCAATCACCATATCGGGGTCTGCCACCGCCACTGAACCTAGAATAACCCGCTGAACCCCCAATTCCAAAGTTGCCGAAATGGTATCGAGATCGCGCAAACCGCCACCAAGCTGTACCGGAATATCAAGTGCAACACAGATGTTTGCGATAGCTTGGCGGTTCTCGGGCTGCCCAGAAAACGCTCCGTCAAGATCCACCACATGGAGTCGGGATGCCCCTGCTCTCTGCCACCGCAATGCCATCGCAACAGGATTATCACCATAATCGGTTGCATCCGCCATCCGACCCTGCTGCAACCTCACGCAGTGACCTGCTTTGAGATCAACCGCCGGAATCAATTCAAACCGCATCGTTATCCACCCTCCACGAACAGAAACGGCTCCAACACAATGCGGAGCCGTTGAATATAACCAATAGGTAACTACTCAGATCGCTTCCTGTTTTTCTGATAGCAAGGCGAAAAAGCGGAGTTTACTACTGTAAATGCGCATTTTTCAACGCCGCTATCGGGAAAACCGGGAGTGAGCTGAGTAGTTACTAAGTTACAATAATTTCCACAACCGTTTATTTTTAAAGCTCACCATTTCCCATTGGGAACGAACCCCTTGCGCCACCTCAGTAGCACCAGTAATCAAATAGCCGCCTTTTATCATATTTGCAGCAATGCGGTCAATCACCCGCTTGCGCTCTTCAACCGTAAAATAGATCAGTACATTCCGCAAAAACACCACATCAAAGGGGCCGTGACCACGCACCGTTCCCGCCAACTGATCGGAGACCAAGTTTCCTTTCTTAAACTTCATCATCACCTGCAACTCCGGACGAATGCGCCAATTACTTCCCTCTTGATTGAAAAAACGCACCAGCATCTTCACTGGCATGCCCCGCTGCACCTCCATTTGGGTGTACAGCGCCGCAGTAGCATAGGCCAACGCCTCATCGGATAGATCTGTTCCCAAAATATGTATTCGCCGGTCTGCCTGTGGCACCGACTCCAGCGCGGTCAACATAATAGAGATAGCCTCTTGGCCACGAGAGGATGCCGCCGACCAAATATTGATCCCTTTCCCCACCCCTTTACTGTGTACAATCTCTGGGAAAACCAGTGTTTTCAATGCTTCATATGGGTATTGATCACGAAAAAACAGCGTCTCATTGGTGGTCATCGCATCGACCACTTCATGCGCGAGAGCCCCCATCTCATTACTACGAACCGCTTTGGCAAGGCTGTCTAAAGATTCAATTTTATGTTTGCGCAATAGTGGTTGCAGACGCGACCGCAACAGATACATTTTATCCTTTGGCACCACAATTCCGCTGCTTTTCAACAAAAAGGTACTCATGTAACCAAATTCACGATCGGTCATCGACATATCAACGATCTCCCTTACTTGACAAAGAAGCGCATAATCGCCTCATCAATCAAGTTCAGGGGCAATATCTCATGTGCAGCACCCATTTTCGCAGTCGCACCGGGCATTCCCCACACCACGCTGCTCTTCTCATCCTGAACAATCACATGCCCACCTTTATTACCAATTTCCAAGGATCCTGCAGCTCCATCCGCGCCCATTCCCGTCAACACCACCGACAACACCTTCACCGCAGGAGCCAGTTTTGCGAGCGAGAAAAACATTGGATCCACCGAAGGTTTGCAATGGTGCACCTTGGGGCCGTTGGTTAAGGCCACAACCAGCTTTCCACCGCTACGCACAATCTCCATATGCCGCTCACCCGGGGCGACATGAATCACTCCGGGCTTCAGCTCCATCCCATCCCCAGCAACCACACAAGCCAAGGAGCTAACATCATCAATGCGCTTAGCCAGTGACACCAAAAATAGCTTAGGCATATGTTGGGTTAGCACCAAGGGGACAGGAATATTTGCAGAAAGCTCAGAAAACAGTGCGTGTAGAGCTTTCGGGCCGCCAGTACTCGAGCCGATCGCCACAATATCTGGCCGCCCTTTTAGGGTTCGTGGCCGTTTCACGATTGCTCCCCCGCTATTTCCTGCCTTGGCCTGCGCAATTTTCTGCCGCTGCGCTTCAATACGCGTTGGCGCGCGTTGCGGAGTTCTAGCCGCACGCGCGGCTCCCTTAAGCTTGCGATGCGCTAGCGCGATCTTCTCGGTCAGCACCTTTATTAGGGTTACCTTCGGATCTTTATCGCTTGAGGTCGGCTTCATCACAAAGTCAAACGCACCAGCCTCTAGAGCTTTGAGTGTACGCTCCGTATCGTTACTGTTGGAGCCAGTAACCACAATTATCTCAAATTTATTATCTCTATTCTCAAGCTTAGCCAGAACTTCCATGCCATTCATGCGCGGCATTTCCATATCCAGCGTCACCACATCCGGTCTCAACGCCTTGATCTTCTCCAGCGCATCCACCCCGTCGCGCGCTGCACCAACCACTTCCACATTGGAAATATTGCTCAAACAGCCCCGCAAGAAATTCCGAAAGATTACTGAGTCATCAACAATCAGAACCCTAATCAAGGGTTTATTCATCATCAGGAATCAGCGTATTCCAAACCTAGGATATCGAGCTTACTCATCACCATATCTTTATCGAAGGGTTTCATAATGTATTCATCTGCACCAGCTGCCAGTGCCTTCAACATTTGGCCAATCCCAGTCTCCGTCGTTACCATAATGACGCGAGGAGAGACCGCATGCGCTGGATTTTTGCGCAGACCAACCAAAAAATCATAGCCATTCATCACCGGCATGTTCCAGTCCAACATCACGACATCCACATCGGGATTGGCAGCCATCTGCTCCTCCCCCTGAGCCCCATCTGCTGCTTCCAACACCTCGTAGCCAAGCTGCTTCATCATCCGCCCAAGGGATACTCGCACCACCTTAGCATCATCAACGACCAATGCCTTCATGCTTCACCTCCTGCTTGCATCCACACTCGAAAGCGCTTCATATTTTGAATCTCACGAAATATCCTCATCATGGGATACAGCGATGGGTACAGGAATGGTCAGCGAGATAAAACGGTCAACATTCACCACCACAATCACCCGAGACTGTTGTTTAATCACACCTTCACTCACTTGAATCCATATTGATCCTAATGAACGCGGCGTTGCCTCAAAGTTATCAAGATCCAGCTCAACGACTTCACCTACATCATCCACAATCAGACCAAAGTCTTCACCATTGCATGTCTCGACAATCGCCACATGCAACGCCATCCCTTCTGGTCGTGGAGGCAGGCCAACTACCGTGCGCACCTCAATCTCCGTAATCACCTTGCCTCGCAAGTTGATTAAGCCCATCACGCAGTCCGGTGACAACGGCATCTCAGTCCGCAACTGTTTGGTCACCACTTCGCGCACATTCTGCACCCGAATACCGATCCACTGCTCACCTACCAAACAGGTTAGTAGCTCAGTAGGCTCACTACTCGACTTGCTAGCCTCGGCTTGAATGACATTACCCATGTTCTCCCCCTAACTCTGATTCCATCGCAAAACGACCATCCATCAACGCATTGCGCGTTTGTTGCCAAGCCATCATCAACCGTATCAAGTCCTGTCAGAAGCCTGCAAAATCACTGCTAGCCGCCGCATTATCACCAAGATGTTCGCGGAGATAATCTTCAATAGATTGACGATCAAATTTGAGCAATATCTCATTAAAAAGTGAACGGCGCGCCGTATCATTCTCATCTGGCGGCGTTGCAGTCAGTGCTACAATAGGAATATGAGACAACTGCTCATGCTCTTTGACCCAAGTGGCCAATTCGTAACCATCCATGTGTGGCATCTCAATATCCGTTAGAATCAAATCTGGGGTTTTCTCTTCCAGAATGCGCACCGCCTCCTCACCATCCGCGGCCTGCCAGATCTCCAACTTCAACGATTCCAACACCGGAACCACCAAATTTCGGAAGAATGGTGCATCCTCAGCATAAAGCACCTTCACCCGCACCTCCTGCTCTTCGCGTTTGTTGCGCGAAAACCAGTTGGGATCAACCTGCTTCACAACTTCAAACACATCAACCACTTCCGTGGTAATATCCTGAATGATCGCGGTGCCTAAAAAGAGAGGGGAATCAGACATCATCTTGATATCCAATGGTATTTCAAGAATATCAATCACATCTTCAACTTGAAGCGCCATCCGTTTATGACCATCGGAGAGGATTAAACAGTAGATATCATCACCATCCACAGATGGCGACCCTGACATATCCCCCCAACGCAACACGGGAATCACAGAATCGCGGTACTGCAACACCTCACCCTTACTTGAGCGTTCAATACGACTGGCTTCAAAATTCTCCAACCGCTCAACCAACGCCATCGGAATCGCATAGCGCTGCCCGCCCTGTTCGTAGATCAAGGTGTGCTGCAGAGATTCTTGGCTAACTCCAGCGCCCTTTTCCATCGCATACGCAGCAGAAACATCATGCTCTTCGGTCTTTTGCAACATGCCCGCCAAGCCATTGCAGTCCATAATCGGCACCACCCGACCATCACCAAGAATACTACACCCTCCGTAAAATTTCAGGTGTTCAAAATGCAACCCAAGGGGTTTCACCACAATCTCTTCTGCACCGATAATCTCATCCACCAGCACACCAAACGGCTGATCACCCATATCTACTACCACAATCGAGCCGGAATTCACCTGGCGCAACTCGTCCATCGGCTTAACCTCACCATCTGCAGCCTTACGACTGCGCCGGTCAGGCAATTTCATGGTATCACAGAGACGGAGGATCGGCAGCAAGCTCCCTCGCAGATAGAAGAATGGACGGCCTGCGATCAAACGCCAAGACTGAGACTCCTCGGGAGCACTGAGAAGCTCTTGCACACTCATCTGCGGAATAGCAAGACGATGACCTCGAATACCGACAATCATGGCAGAGATAATCGCCAGCGTTAGCGGAATCCGAATACGCAAGTTGGTTCCCTTGCCCATCTCGCTCATAATCTCAGCAGTACCACCCACCTTCTCAATCGAGGTCTTCACCACATCCATGCCAACACCACGACCCGAGATGTTACTCACCTTCTCCGCAGTAGAGAGTCCCGCATGAAAGATCAGTTGCAGTGCGGCCTTATCCGGCATTGATCCCGCCTGCTCCTCGGTCAACACCCCCATGGCTACCGCTTTAGTCTTGATCCGTTGTGGATCAATACCTGCGCCATCATCCTGAATATTAATCAAAATAAACCCAGACTCTTGCTTAGCAGATAGGGTTAAGGTTCCCTCCTCAGGCTTACCCGCTGCTCGCCTCGACTCAGGCTGTTCAATCCCATGGTCACAACTATTGCGGATAATATGGGTTAAAGGATCCTTGAGTGCATTTAAAATGGTGCGGTCAAGCTCGGTATCCTCACCATGCATCACCACTTTGATCTTCTTATCCAGTTGTTTACCAATGTCCCGAACAATCCGTGGCACACTACTCCAGATACTCTGAATACTCTGCATCCGGGTGCGCAACAGCTTCTCTTGCAGCTGTTCGGTAATTTGATCAACATCACGGCCAACACGCATCAACTCCATCGAGCCAGTGGCATTCACCATCTGCATCAACCGATTGCGCGTCAGCACCAACTCTCCAACCTGATTCATCAACTCATCAAGTAGGTCAACATCAACCCGAACACTGCCGGCAGAAGCCGGTTTATGTTTTGCTTGTAGCGCTGGCGAACCGGCCTTGGCCGCAGGCTTCTTTTTCACGGGTACTGGGGCGGTGGTCGGAACCGCCTCCTTGGGGGCTTTCGCCACGGGAGCCGTAACCTCACCCTGTACGGCGCTACCACCGGCCTCAGGCTCATCCGCTGGCGCCACCGGTGCGGTAACCGCCGCCACAGCAGGCGCATTCGCAACATCACCCTGCCCTGATGCCACTGCCGATTTAGCACTGCCCAGCAATTTCAACGCCTCAGCAGGAGTAAACCCATCCAAGCTCTTCAGCGTTGCAAAACCTGCACCCACCACCTGTTTTGGCGTTACCAAGCCAGCGGAAACCAGGGATTCACGAATCTCGTCCTCATACTCTGCGGCCCAAGCGGATAGCACCTCAGCGCCACCAGCCGTAGGGAGTGATACCGCTGCAGATACGGTGGCTTCAGACACGGATGGCGCGACAGGATCCGGTGTCAGCGCCTCAGAAGTGGATACCTTCTCAGCCTCAGAATTCCCCGGCGGCGCCACACCACCCGCAGCCATGGTCTCCACCAAACGCTCCGCCGCATGCAGTCGGGATATCAAGGCAACATTATCATCGCCATCCGGCTCAGAACCATTGGCATCAAGATGTTGCAAAATGCCTTTAATCGCATCAGCATCTTCGAGCAGTAACGAGACGATATCCTCATTCACCAAAAAGTTTGTGGAACGGATTCGACTAAGAAGATTTTCACCCGCATGCGCGACCTTTTCCAACTGCGAAAGTCCAATGAAACCACAACTACCCTTGATGGTATGGATGGTACGGAAAATCGCTCCCAGCAGTTCAGCATCTTGAGGACTATCCTCCAGATCCATTAGCTGTTGTTCGATTTCCGCCAGGTTTTCATTACTTTCGGTTAGAAATTCGCCAAGAAGTTCTTCATCCATTGCCCAGCCCCCTCATTCTCAATTTCGCTAACAACCCATGCGTCTAGAACAGCATTCCACCAACCATCTCTATCAAGGCATCGGGCTGAAAAGGCTTCACCAACCAGGCAGATATGCCCGACTCATGACCGAGCGCTTTTTTCTCCTCGCCGGACTCTGTGGTCAACATCACGATAGGCGTTTCCGCATAATCATCCGTGGCACGCAGCTGTTGAATCATGACCAAGCCATCCATATTGGGCATATTCAAATCGGTCAGCACCAGATCAAATGGCGCGCCTTCCGCAGCTGCCGCCAGCGCAGTATCTAAACCGATCTGCCCATCCGCCGCCTCAACCACCGCAAAATCCACACTAACCAATGTCCGCTTCACCGTCATACGAATCATCATGGAATCATCCACAACAAGAATTTTTGGCTCACCACTCATAGCTCTTTCCTCAACACTTCGCGTTCTTCTTCCATCACATACCGCTTCGATACAACATCTTTCCACGCTGGATCACCGCTAGCATCCGGCGCGGTCTCCGACCAGTCTGCCAGGCAGGTACGCACATTATGCAAACGCTGACTAACCCGATCAATATTCTGGAGATCCGTCAACGCCTCCATAATTTGAAACTCTACGGCTTCACCAGGCTGCTCATCCAACGCACCACTCAACTTAATCAAACCGTCTTCGGAACTATCCTTCAGCAAGGTCAAGGCGCCCTCTAGCTGACCAGCAAGCACCTTAAGCAGGCGTTTATCCGCCATTTGTGGCCATACCGCATCTGTCATAGCACCCTCACTTCACTCATAATGTTTACTCCAAGCCCCTTGCGCCAACGCTAGCCGATCCGCACATCCGATGCTAGGTGCCATCAATCAACGCGCGAATCACCTCACGCTCCTCTTCCATCACGCATCGCGCCAGCATTGCCTCGCTCCATGGAGTATCACCGGTAATAGCACTCGCTACCCCACCCTGCCAATCATCAAGGCAAGTTTTCACATTGGTCAGCCATTGAACCACGCGATCAATATTCTGTAGACTGCCCAAGGCATCCATCACCTGAGCTTCGACACTTTCACCCGGAGCGCTATCCAACAGCCCCATCAGCTTCATCAAGCCCGCCTCCGAACTCTGCTGCAACATCACCACTGCCTCATCCACCTGCCTAGCCAGGATACGCAACAGCCGCTGATCAGCCTGCTGAGGCCAATCTCCGACAATCTCCACCTCAATGGAAGAGTTCCCTTGCGCTGCCTGAGCAATTTCAACCGCAATTTCAACCGCAATGGCATCCTCAGCCACAGCCTCTTCAGTGGACACCACCTCAGCCACAACGGGCTCCGCTGCCACAGCCTCTTTGGTGGACGCCATCTCAGCCACAACGGGCTCCACTGTCACAGCCTCTTTGGTGGACGCCATCTCAGCCACAACGGGCTCCACGGCCTTTGCTGCAGAATCGGCTTTAGCCACGCTTGCTGGTTCGACAACATCTAGCACCCGCGCCAGCAGATCCCTCTCCTCCTGCATTACATATCGCGTCATCAGTGTCGAGGTCCAACCCGCCTCGCCGCAAATCGGCTGCACACCATCGCCCCACTCCGCCAACACACTACGAATATTGCCCACCCACTGCGTGACACGATCCAGGTTTTGCAGACTGCCCAGTGCCTCCATCACCTGCGCCTCAACAGCCTCGCCCGGTGCGCTCTCCAACAGCATCATCAACTTCATCAGCCCCGACTCCGAGCTCTGTTGCAACATCGTCAACGATTCACTCACCTGTTCAGCCAATACCCGCAGCAGGCGAGCATCGCTCTGCGCCGGCCACTCCCCAGCATCAACCACAGTAACCGCCGGAGATCTCTCTGCTCCCGCTGAAGCGACTTCAAGCGCAATAGGCTCCTCTGCCACGGGCTCTTCGATAGGCGCCACTTCAGCGACAACGGGCTCCTCTGCCACAACCTCTTCCGTAGATACCGCTGCAGCGACAACGGGCTCCTCTGCTACTGCCTTTGCTACGGTGTCTGCTTTAGCCACGCTGGGATTCGTTGTCACAACATTCGTGGCTTTAGCCACGCTTGCAGATGATGCTACAACATCCAGCACCCGCGCCAGCACATCCCTCTCCTCCTGCATCACATATCGCGTTGCCAGTGTCGAGGTCCAACCCGCATCGCCGCAAACCGGCTGCACACCATCGCCCCACTCCGTCAACACACTACGAATATTGCCCACCCACTGCGTGACACGATCCAGGTTTTGCAGACTGCCCAGTGCCTCCATCACCTGCGCCTCAACAGCCTCGCCCGGTGCGCTCTCCAACAGCATCATCAACTTCATCAGCCCCGATTCCGAGCTCTGTTGCAACATCGTCAACGATTCACTCACCTGTTCAGCCAACACCCGCAGCAGGCGAGCATCGCTCTGCGCCGGCCACTCCCCAGGATCAGCCACTGCAACAGCCGCCACTACAGGCGTCACTGCTACAGGGGCTGGTTTAGCTACAATGGGTGCCGCTACAGGCGCTGTTTTTATAACAACCGCTGGACCCGCCGCCACAGCGGAAGCTTTCGCAGCCGAAGTCGCACCTGCGCTGGCCGCAGGTTTCTGCGCTGACGCAGGTTTCTGCGCTGACGCGGGTTTCTTCGCTGACGCAGGTTTCTTCGCTGACGCAGGCTTCTTCGCTGGCGCCGCATCTCTGGAAGCCTCCTCTTCATTCAACACACCACGACGCACAAACAGCAGTTGATCGACATGCGTAGGCACATCCATCTCCATCACCTGCACGCCCGCCAACACATGCATTCGGCTCCCCTCATACAGGCGATTGAGCGGAAACAGGTGCTCCAACACCAAAAACGGATCCGACGGCGCCCCCTTCACCTTCTCGGGCATCACATAAGCCAGCAATATCCACCCCCGATGCAGTGCCTCCCGATAAATATCCGGCCACGATTCACACGCTTCGGCCATAAGCCCTTCACGACTGGTCATCTCCAGTGTCACCGCATCACTGAGCAGCGCATCCATCATCGCATATGCTTTAAGCTCCTGACGCACCAAATCCGGATCTATCAGCTTCCAGGCATGGGTAATCATCTTACGGGCAACATAGAGGTCATGAAAAGCATCAGGCGAGCCGACATCCATCTGCAGTAGTGGATACTCCTCCGACGCGGCAATCAAGGTTCCAATATTGTCACTCGCTCGCGGCAAAACCATCAATTTTGGCGGTGTCCACCACTTGGTTTTTTCTTTGCGCGCCTGCAATGCCCCCCCCACCCGGTGCAACCACAACTCCAGCACCGAGTCCTCTCCATCACCCGCCACCTCTTCCGGATAGAGCATGATCAGATTGCAGCCGCGCAAGCGCGGTGTTAGCGCCTCAATGTTCAACCCATCCCATTCAGATACCGTGGTATTGACCTTGCATTTGCTGCGCTGCGCAACCTCGGCCACCGCTGCATCCATCTCCGCCTGCTTATCCGCCACCCCCTCCGCATCACTGCTCGAAAAGATATGAAATGCAATCTTATGATGCTTCAATGCCATCTCAATCAACATCGTCGGCAATCCAGCATGCCAGCCAAGAAAAATAATATTAATATCCCAGGTTTCAGGCCACTGGAAGGTTTTTAGCGGGTTATGGTGCGCCTGTTCCTCACCGGCCAACGCCCCTTCCAGCACCCCTCCCCACAGAACAGGCTCGCTACCAACCCCGATCACATCGGTCAACACCACCTCGCGAGTAGTACGAAATAGATCAGAGAACAGCATCAGCTTCCCACCATCAACCCGCCCCGCTAGCAAGTTGATTCCCGACTCAAAGCAGACCCCCATCCACTGATCCAACTTTTGTGATCGATCACCCAGATGCATCACCGCACCAGAACCCGCCGGCTTAACCACTCCGACCCACTCCACCGCATACATTCCGGTCTCACCACCAACCGCATCAAGCATGCGCATGCCAATCTCCGGCATGTAGGAGCAGTGGGTCGATTGGTAGAGCATACGGGTCATGATCGAGGCAGAAACCACCACCTCAACATCAAGCGAACCACCAAACACCGCCGCTTTATCCTCAGGCATCTGCGCATCCGTAATCACCAGCGTATCCACCTTGGCCTCACGCGCCAGATGGTGGGTATCCACCAACGCCTGCATCTCCTCAGGGCTATTGTCATGGCGATGGAAGATAATCAGGTGTTGCAACTCCGAGAGACGAAATCGCTTCACCAGACCGCGATCGCCCGGTGCTGCCCGACGAATCGCCAACCAACGACCAACCCGTGATGCCTGAGCCAACGGCTCGCCATAGAAGATCCATACCGCAGAGAAGGTACGACGCAGACGGCTACAAAACTGATCAAAACTCCGCAAAATCGGCATCGCCTGTTCGTTGAAGCCCACCACTAGCATATGCTCACGCGGACTGACAGGGCTATTGGCCAACTCCTCCAGCAGCTTCTGCATAAAGCTGGCACCGAGATCAATCATCAAGGCGAAAAAGAACACCCCCGCCAACAAAATCACGACCGTCACCGCCGTTAACCATGGAGTGTACGCCGTCGTCGGGGGTACACCTGGATCCATCAACATCCGCAACACAAATAGCAGCAATTGGAACGGCTTATAATCGGCAGCATTCATCTGATGATCAACATTCAGATCCATAGGCG
The DNA here is from genome assembly GCA_030950645.1 of Mariprofundales bacterium. Classification (GTDB taxonomy): domain Bacteria; phylum Pseudomonadota; class Zetaproteobacteria; order Mariprofundales; family J009; genus JAUZRF01. The sequence goes on along the minus strand of JAUZRF010000012.1, from coordinate 3,122 downwards.
GGTATAGGTAGAGAATGGCCATCACCCCCATCGCCATCATTGCTGTCAACACCCCAAGCAACATCCCTGCTTCTTTACGAATATCGGGCAACCGAACCACGCTGAGCAACGCCTGCACCAGATTACGCAATGGGTTAAGCAAAATCATAAAACGCACCATCCGCAGCAGCACCCAGTGTGGAGCAAAATCGGGAATAACCCCCAGCAAGGCAAGGCTTGCCACCAGATCAACGGGTAAAAACAGGCACTCAGCATAAAACCGCTTACCATGCGGCAATACCCGCAATACCGAGATCGTCCGTGCACCTAGCTCCAGCAGCAGCACCACACCGGCATATAGGCTCATATGATCCGCCAACAGCCCCCCCACCGCCAATAGCGATATGGTCATACCAAACGGAAGTGAATAGACAAAGGTTTCGTGGGTAAACATGCGAAACACGCGCAACATACGCAGCAGATACATGCCACGCAGTAGTCGTGCCATACGCAGATAGAATGACTGCTTCAGCATATCCACCGGCAGGATTAACACCGAAAACAGACTTAAGGTGGCTACCGCATCAATCAACAAAAAGACAATCTCACTCTTCTTGTTCCAGCCATTCTCTTTAAGAAGCCAGAAGCGCATCCACCACTCCACCGTAAAGAAAAAGGTGAGGGGAACCACCACAAACCAGTAACGATCCAGGGTGCACAGCGCCAATGCAATCACGAGCGCAACCGCATAACGGGGATGAGAAAAGATGCGCTCTCCCAGCAGTAGCCATTCGCGCCGAGTGTGGTCTCCAGCCACTCGCTGCCGCAACCGTTCTAGTACCCCAGGAGCGGACTTGGCTCCATCTTGCTCTACGGGAGGAGAAGCCGTTGTCGCCGACTCCGTCTCCTTAAGCTTGGTCTGCGGTTCAGATGGCACCGGTTCCGAAACATCCTTTGCCGGCGGGCGCTCGGTAGACTTCTCCATCACCTGTTGTTGCGCGGGCATTGTAGAGACAGACGCAGACTGAACCGCCGGCTTGGTAACAACAGCCGAAGTCCGAATAGCGCAAGCAACCGTTGCGGCACCCTGAAGAATGGGCGGCGTTTTGGCTGGGGTTGAGGGAGAATTTTCGTCATTTCCATTGGCCGGTGCGACACGGAAAGGGGTTGGCAACGCAACGGATGGCACAGCAGTGCCCTCGGCAGCGGCCACACCACCCAACTTGCGTCCATCTGCACCCCCGGCAGCGCCAGCGGCAGCTTCATCGCCACCCGCGTGCGCACCGCCGCTAGGGGCTACCTTTTTAGACTGGTAAGAAAATCCACGACCTGTTGTTGCATCTCTTCAGCCAGATCATGGATCGTGCGGGTAGATTCCAACACATTGGCCACCGCGCGCGTCTCTTCGCCAGCAGCCTCTGACACCGATGCAATCGCTTCGGTAGTACGGTTGGTAGCATCCGAGGCGTACTGCACACTCTGCGCGATCTCCTGAGTAGCGGTATTCTGCTCCTCAGCCGCAGCGGCAATGGCCTGATTGACCTCGCTCATGCGCGCAATCAAATCGCTAATGATCCCAATCGCCTTAGCCGCATCCTGACTCTCGGACTGAATCGAGGCGATCTGCCGCGCAATCTGCTCAGTCGCCTTGCCGGTCTGACTAGCCAGCTGCTTCACCTCTCCAGCCACCACCGCAAAGCCACGGCCAGCATCACCCGCGCGCGCCGCCTCAATCGAGGCGTTGAGTGCCAATAGATTCGTCTGTTCAGCAATATCGGTAATCACCCGAATCACCTCGCCAATCTCCTCGGAGGCGGTAGAGAGGTTGCTCACCGTCTTGTTGGTGCGTTCGGCCTGTGCCACCGCATCACTGGACATCCCCACCGCCTCCCGCACCTGACGGGTGATTTCGCCAATCGAGGCGGAAAGCTCCTCAGCCGCCGAGGCCACCGTCATCACATTGCCATTGGCCTCACCCGCCGACTCATTAACCAAATCCGCCTGCGCCGAAGTCTCTTCAGCCATTGCTGACAAGGTATCCACCTCAGCCATGGTCGAGGCGCTGTTGCTAACGATCGCCTCAATCGCCCCGCCAACACCCTCTTCAAAACGGGTCGCCACCTGACGCTGTTCGGTCACATCACTCCACGCCACCATAATACTATCCCAATTACCCTCGATATCATCAAGTGCATCGGCAGTAAAGGAGATGTCGTGCCCGGCAGCTACGAATTGGGATGTCATCGGAAAGTTTTCCTTCCTGCTCAGCATACCACGCTGATGAGGCGGACTCTTGTGAAAGATGTCGATATTCTTCCCCACCATTTGGTTGGCTTTGCAGGGAAGAAACGACTCAATCGTTGTAAACAATTTTTCTGCCGCCACATTAAGATAAGTGATATTGAGGCTAGAGCGGTCGGCCAGCATGATCGCATTCGGATTCTGAGTCACCACCCCCCGCAACTGAAACATCTCACGCGAGTCCTGCTGAAACTTGGTCAGCGAATCGAGCAGCACCTCAACCTCACCCGCACAGTGCTCCTCCACCACAACGATGCGCCCCTCGGAGAGCTCCTTCATCGCACCTGACACCGCATGAATCGGACGAATAATAGAACGCGATGTCAACCACATCACCAAAAGCAGCACAAAAAAGACCGCCGCAATCGAACCCCAAAAATAGAATGTTGTCTTCTGTGACACCGCATTGGCTCGCGTATGCAGGCCGTCGAGGTAGAAGCCGTAGGCCTCATCCAACGCCGCCATAGCCCCTTCCATCTGCATCTCTAACTTCGTCATTTTGGCTTCAAGTCCTGCCAACGCTATCTCAGCCTCTTCCAGAGCATCGAATCCGACTATATACGCATCGAGATCGGTATTCAGCTCCTGCTTATCCAGATCTGAAATAGAGTTTGACGCCGCCAAAATTTTGCGGAAATTCGCCGACTCAGCATGCAGTTTCATCTTATATTTCGGATCAAGCCGCAGCAAGAAATCCTTCTCATCACGGCGCAACATCAGCATCGAAACCATCAGCTTATTTGATGCATGCAGCCGCCTGAGTTGCCCCTCAATACCGTGTACCAAGCCACGAAATTTCCCCTGCAGCCCATCAGTCTCATCAAAGCCAATCTTATCGCGCA
>JAUZRF010000119.1 GCA_030950645.1 Mariprofundales bacterium | reverse complement strand
CGCCATCTGGAGTGGATCAATCAGCATGCGTACCCGCGAATTGGGCGCATTGACCCAACGCACGGGGATCTCTTCAATCCGCATTCCAGCGCGTTGTGCTAGGTAAAGCAGTTCGACATCGAAGCCAAAGCCCACCGCTTTTTGCTGAGAACACAGTGTCTGCGCCGCTTTGGCAGTAAAGACCTTAAATCCGCACTGTGTATCGCGCAGTGCGATGCCGGTCATGGTGTGCATCATGCGGTTAAAACATTTCCCCATCGACTCGCGCAGCCACGATTGGTGTTGCGCAATATCGGACGCTTCATGTTGACGCGAACCAATCACCACATCCGCACCCGCGATCAGCAGCGGCCAGGCCTTGGCCAGCTCATCAATCCGGGTGGAGTTGTCGGCATCCATGAACAGGCGGATATCGCCAGTGGCTGCCAGCATGCCCGCGCGCACCGCCGCCCCCTTGCCCTGATTTTTCGGCTGTGCCAGCACCTGGCCACGGCCATGGTGAGTAAAAAAATCCTGCGCCCGCACCACCGTGTCGTCGCTACTGCCATCATCAACCACCAACAGATCATAATCGACAAACAGATCACCCGCAGCTAGGCGCGTATCAAGCCAAGCACAGGCATCAACCAGCGTCTGTGGTAGCCGCTCAGCCTCATTGAAGGCGGGGATCACAATCGAGAGTCTCATTTGACCGTCCATTATTGAACCACAAAGAGCAGGTAACCACCACGATCAATCAGCGGGGATGTGGTACGCAGCTGTGGAAACTGCGCGCGTGATTCACTGCGCATGATCAAAGCGTACGGCCTTCTGGTTATGGCGATCTTCTCCCTTCCTGCGCCATTAAGCATGATCTTATAATCACGCCGGGCGGCAAAAGAGATCGAAGGCGCGTTGAGATTGTAACTAAATACCGGTGTAGATTCCGGCAGCGCGCGAACCGCTGCCGCCACCGCCTCTTGCGGCCCCTGCATCAAGGCCGAGACCACCGGCACCACGCCAAAAAACAGTGCCCCCTGCAATGCCACGCCTACACCAGCCAGCAACAACACCTGCCGCCGCCACACCAACCAGATCAGAAGCAGCAACAAAGGCACCGCAGCCAGCGTATGGTGCCAACCCAGTACAATAGGTTGCGACAACACCGCCACGGCACGCGGTTGATGAACCATCTGCGTCAGCTGCGGCCAGATCCAGGGCAGCGCCACTACCAACAGCCCCACCGGCAACACCACCACCAGTGTCACCCACACCTCAGCAACGGAGAGCTCTGCCCGCCGCATCACCAACGCCAAGCCCAATGCCAGCGCCGGATAGATCGACGAGATGTAGTGTGGCAATTTAGTCTGTGCCAACGAAAAAATCATCACAGTCACCACCGTCCAGAGGAACAAAAATCGCAACAGTGGTCGCAACTCACCTCTGCCATCCCCGAAACCATCCCCATAGCCATTTCCCTGCCACACCGTGGACAACAGTCGCGGCAGCAGCGGCAGCCACGGCAGCACCGACACCGCCAGCACCAGCAAATAATAGTACCAGCCACCACCATGACCCTGCATCGGATGCAGCGCACGACCAATGTTTTGCACCATGATGAACTGCCACAAAAAAGCGGAGCCATTCTGCCACCAAATCATCACATACCATGGCGTAGCGGTAAGCAAAAAAAGTCCGACCACCGGTAGCCACTCCACCCTACGGAGCGTCGCCAACAGGTGGCCACTCAACAGACGCTCCAACCCGACAATAGCCAGCGGAACCACCACACCAACCGGTCCTTTGACGCTCACCGCCGCTCCCATCATTGCTGCAGCCAGCAACAGGTCTACGCGTTTGCCCTGCATCAACCATAGCCACCAAAACAGCAGCGTTGCCGCCACAAAAAAGTTCAGTGCCGCATCAAGAATCGCCGCATGCGCCAACAGCCCAACCTCAAGCATCGAGACAAACACCAGCGCTGCCAGCCAACCCACCCGCAGCGAAATCAATCGCCTACCGGCATGAATCAGCATTGCCACCGTTAACAGCGTAAAAACCAGCGAGGGCAGCCGTGCAGCAAAGCTATTGTGACCAAACAGGGTAAATGAGAGATCCATAAAATAGTAGACTAGGGGCGGCTTCTCAAAGAAATGGATGCCGTTGGCCTGCGGCACAATCCAGTGATGCGTTTGTAGCATCTCCCAGGCTGTCTGGGCGTAGATCGCCTCATCCAGATCAAAAAGAGGCACCAATCCCAGTGAAGCCAGAGTGACCACCAACCAAACCAAAATCCATCCGCGTTCTGACATCATCGGCCGCAGGCTAGAGTCTTTTTCACCGTTTGGCATGGATTTATTGCAAAGATTGTTGCTAAATGCAAAAAAATATCTACCTTTCGCTGATCTTTTTTTGAGGAGGGCTTTACATTATGCATTATGGTACATTCATTCCCGCATTCCTGATCTTCATCGTCTTGGGGCTGGCACTACCTATTGTGCTCGCAAACATTGCAGACGCAGGACGCAAAGAAGCGGCCGAAGCTTAACCCGCTCCAGACGCGCACAATTATAAGCGAGGCGTGGACTTGAAAAAGTCCGCGCCTCTTTGTTTTGTGGCAAGGCCCATTAGCGGTTTTGTGGTAAGGCCCATTAGTGGGAACGGGCTCGTTACTCTGCCTCGAAAACTGTCCCGACCCCTTCATCGGTAAGGATTTCCAACAGCAGCGAATGGGCCACCCGCCCATCGACAATGTGCGCCCGCGCCACGCCACTGGCCACCGCCTCCAGACAGCAATTCACCTTCGGGATCATTCCGCCGCCAATCGTGCCATCGGAGATCATCCCCCGCGCCGCCGCTGGAGAGAGGCGCGAGCATAGTTCGCCCGCGCCATCCAACACCCCAACCACATCCGTCAACAGGATCAACTTGGCCGCGCCCAACGCCCCTGCCACCGCCGATGCAACCAGATCGGCATTGATGTTGTAGCTATAAAACTCATCCTTGTGGTAACCAACTGGGGCAATCACCGGGATAAACGCCCGCTGCTCTAACGCTTGCAACACCTCAGGATTCACCCGATGCACCACCCCGACCCGACCAAGATCAATAATCTCCGGCTCATCAAGCTCTGGCGCACCCTTGGCAAACTCCATTTTACGCGCGCTGATCATGCCCCCGTCCCGACCAGACAGCCCCACCGCGCGCCCACCAGCACGATTGATATTGGCCACAATCTCCTTATTAATCAATCCTGCCAGCACCATCTCTACCACATCCATGGTTTCATGGTCGGTCACTCGCATCCCCTGTACAAATTCAGCCTTCTTGCCGATTTTGTTCAAATACCCAGCAATCTGTGGACCGCCACCATGCACCACCACCGGATTGATTCCCACCTGTTTGAGCAGTGCGATGTCGGTAGCAAAGGCGCGCTTAAGCCCCTCCTCCACCATCGCATTGCCGCCATATTTCAAGACAATGGTCTGACCCGCATAACGCTGGAGATAGGGCAGCGCTTCAACCAAGGTGTTGGCGCGGGCTTGTAGGTGTTGCATAAAGGGAGACTCCGTAGGTGATGTCGTATCAATCGCGTTGGCGAAACCTGCCGTAGCAGAGCGCAAGACGCACGCGCATCTGGTTGATGACACCCCCGTTCGCTACCATACGGAGCTCTTCAAACCATGATCATGCGGTAACTACTCAGCACCCTACCCAAAAATGGCCGTAACTGCTCAGATTGTTTCTGGTTTTTCTGATAGCAAGGCGAAAAAGCGGAGTTTACTACTGTCAATGCGCATTTTTCAACGCCGCTATCGGGAAAACCGAGAGTGAGCTGAGTAGTTACATCACGCGAGGCAATTCCATGAGCAAACCCACCATTCGCAAAGCCGTTTTAGCCTATTCCGGAGGGCTGGACACCTCGATTATCCTCAAATGGCTTCAGGATCGCTACCAGTGCGAGGTGGTCACATTCACCGCTGATCTCGGCCAAGGAGAGGAGGTGGAGGAGGCACGGGTCAAGGCGATTGCCTGCCATGCATCTGCGGTCTATATTGAGGATCTGCGCGAGGAGTTCGTGCGCGATTTCGTCTTCCCGATGTTCCGCGCCAATGCCATCTACGAGGGGGAGTATCTGCTCGGCACCTCAATCGCGCGACCACTGATTGCCAAACGGATGATCGAGATAGCCAACGCCGAAGGGGCAGATGCGGTCTCGCATGGCGCCACTGGCAAGGGCAATGATCAAGTACGGTTTGAACTCGCTTTCTACGCCCTCAAGCCAAATGTCACGGTGATTGCACCGTGGCGGGAGTGGAACCTGAACTCGCGCCAATCGATGCTGGAGTTTGCTGCCAAGCACTCCATCCCAGTTGAGCGCAAGCGCGAAGGCAGCAAATCCCCCTATTCGATGGATGCCAACCTGTTGCATATCTCTTACGAAGGATACGATCTGGAGGATCCTTGGGTGGAGCCATCCGAGTCCATGTGGCGCTGGAGCGTCTCGCCAGAGAAGGCTCCAGACCGCGCCGAATACCTTGAACTGACCTACCAAGGCGGCGATATCCGCGCCATCAATGGCGAGCCCATGACCCCAGCGGCAGTGCTCGCCGAGCTGAATCGCATCGGCGGCAGACACGGCATTGGCCGGATCGATATTGTCGAGAACCGCTTCGTTGGCATGAAGTCTCGTGGCTGCTACGAAACCCCGGGTGGCACCATCATGCTCAAAGCGCACCGAGCAATTGAATCGATCACCCTTGATCGCGAAGCCGCCCACCTCAAAGACGAACTGATGCCACGCTACGCCAAATTGATCTACAACGGCTACTGGTTCTCACCGGATCGCGAGATGTTGCAATGCGCCATCGACGCCTCGCAGGCGGCGGTCAATGGCGAGGTACGGCTCAAACTCTACAAGGGAAATGTCGAGGTAGTTGGCCGCCGTTCGGATGACTCACTATTCGATGAACGGCTCTGCACCTTCGAGGATGATGCGGGTGCGTACGATCAACAGGATGCGGGCGGCTTCATCAAGCTCAACGCCCTGCGCCTGCGCATGCTGGCGACACGCAACAGCTAACCCCCGCCATGTTCAGGTGGGGTGCTGACACGCTTTAAGTCCCTCACCACCAACACCGCCTCCACCAAAACCCAAGCGGCAAGTGCGAACACTACCCCACCGGTAATCGCCACCGCCATCTGGTCGTGGTGAATCGCTTTAATGATCCCCATCACCATACCGGAGATGGTAGCACCAAGCACCAGCAGCATCGGTAACATAGTGTAAAGATAGGGCTTCTTGTTGCGGTAGAGCCAGATGGTCACCGTGAGCAAAGTAAGCCCTGCCAGAATCTGGTTGGTGGTACCAAACAGTGTCCACAAAAACAGACCAGCGGGCTTGCCATTGACCTTGAAAAAAGCAAAGAAACCAATGGAAATGATCGCCAGAAGAGTGGCAACATATCGGTTTTCAAGCAGTTTTACCCCAAGAATAGCGCCCATCTCTTCCAAGTTGAAACGCAACAGCCGTGCGCCAGTATCCACCGAGGTCATGGCAAAACCTACCACCACCACACTGATAAATGCGGCGGCAAAATCGTACGGCACCCCAAGCTGATGGATGAAATTGGCATTGCCCTGAATAAATATTCCGAGCTTCTGATGCAGCCCGACAGCTTGATCCCACGAGCCATAAAACGCCTCCCATTGGGCACGGTTGGTGAAGGCTCCTGCCGTAGTGGCAAGCACCGCGAGCAGTGCCAGCAGGGACTCACCAATCATGCCACCGTAACCAATCAATGGGATATCACTCTCTTTGTCGATCTGCTTGGCGGTGGTGCCGGAGGCAACTAGGCCGTGAAAGCCAGAGACCGCGCCACAGGCAATCACAATAAAGAGAAACGGCAGCATCGGTGGCGCGCCGACCGGATGGGGATTGATCGCCGGCGCCGACCATTGCGGATCGAGCACAAAAAAACCGATCAGCATCGCAAACAACGCCAGATAGAGCAGCAGCGAATTGAGAAAATCACGCGGTTGTAACAATAACCATACCGGCAACACGCTGGCAATATAGGCATAGATCAGCAGCGACCAACTCCAGCTTGATGCCGAGACTCCAGTAATGGGCATCCCCAACCCCCACCAGGTGCAGCCCAGCATGGCAACAAAACCGACCCCGATCATCGGCCACAACGGCAGGTTCCGTTTGTGAACCAGATAGCCAATCACCATCGCAATCAGCATCAATGAATAGGTGGGAAATACTGCCTCAGGATGGGCCGTGGCAGGAATATGTGCTCCGTCCGGTGCCGCAAACAGGCCGGAGATCACCAGCACAAACACCCCCATCGCCAACGCCACCAAAAAGAATATAATCAGTAGAAACAATACTCTGGCACGCGAGCTGATCATGTCGCGCGCAATCGTACCCACGCTTTGACCTTGGTGCCGCACCGAGAGCACCAGCGCCGAGAAATCATGCACCGCGCCAACCAACAGGGTGCCAAACACCACCCAACACAACGCTGGCACCCAGCCCCAAATCACCGCAATAGCCGGCCCCAGCATCGGTGCCAACCCGGCAATCGAGGCGAAGTGGTGGCCAAACAGCACGAACTTGTTCGATGGCAGGTAATCGACATCGTCGCGCAGGGTATGCGCCGGAGTAGGCTGCCTATCGCTTAAGCCAAAGACGCGCTTGGCCAGCACCCCTTTGGCGTAAAAATGAAAGAATATGAGATAAAATCCCAATACCAGTATCGTGACCACCATCGGTGACATGCGTTATCCCCTAAAAAAAACCGTAACTGCTCAGATTACCTCTAATTTTTCTGATAGCAAGGCGAAAAATCGGAGTTTACTACTATAAACGATCATTTTTCAACGCCGCTATCGGGAAAACTGGGAGTGATCTGAGTAGTTACTAGGCGTAACTACTCAGCACCCTACCCAAAAATGACTGTAACTGCTCAGATTGCTTCCGGTTTTCCTGATAGCAAGGCGAAAAAGCGGAGTTTACTACTGTAAATGAGCATTTTTCAACGCCGCTATCAGGAAAACCGGGAGCAATCTGAGTAGTTACTACT
>JAUZRF010000118.1 GCA_030950645.1 Mariprofundales bacterium | reverse complement strand
CATGCCGACAAAAATTCCTGGCATGTGCACCAGACCGACCACGCGCAGGGTATCGATGGGCGGAATCAGGGCGGTGCGAATGGCTGCCTTGGCATCACCATCCTGCATTCGCTCGAACATGATTGAGATCGCATTCATGCCGCCTACAACCGGTCAGAATATCTACCGGAACGCAAGTCAAACTCATTTTCACAAATTCAACCAATAACGCGTACTTTTCAAAGAGCCTGTCTTAGTCAATGTGCCTAGCTCCACCAACTTTTGTAAATCCCTTGTTGCGGTTGCTCGCGATGCTTGGGTAATCTTGATATAATTCTCAGCAGATAGCCCGCCCTTAAAGCCATCAAGACCTTCCTTGAACACCCTAGCAAGGATCTTCTCTTGCCTTGGATTTAGTTGGCCGCGAACTTGATCATATAGCTTGGTCTTACCGATCAGGAAATCAACTAAGCTTTGGGAATACTGAATGGAGCCCAATACGGTATAGGAAAAATAATTTAGCCATGATGTGATATCCAAGGTGTAATGATGTTTGTTCAATTGGGCGTAATAATCTTTCTTTTGCTTCTCAATCACATGCGAAAGGGCAATTAATGTCGGCTGTTGTAGACTTTGCGCCAATATTTTTTCACTCAATGCCCTAGCAATACGCCCATTGCCATCTTCAAAGGGGTGTATGGTGACAAAGTAAAAATGCGCCATGCCTGCGCGTATTAAAGCAGGTAATGGGTGTTTGCCATTAGGCGAAGTGCGATTAAACCAATCCACAAATGCCGCCATCTCATCTGCCAAACACGCCGACGGCGGGGCTTCAAAATGAACCTTGGGGTTGTGAATATAACCCGAGACCACCTGCATCGGTTCTTCACCTGTGCGATAGGATCCAACATCATGTAAATCTCTACGCCCCATCATCAGATTTTCATGCCACTGAAACATGGTGTCATGATGAAGCGGCGCATCAAAGTGATGATATAAATCAAGCATCATATCAGCCATACCCTGTTCTGCTGGTGGCACACGCTGTTTGTCAGTTGCCAAACCAAAGTGTTTACGAATGGATGATTGGAGGCTATCACGATTGAGGAAATCGCCTTCAATCTCAGAGCTTTTTAATGCCTCATGGGTAATCAATTCAATGGTTAGTTCCACTTTATCTTGCTTACCAAAATGTGAAAACGCGCCCAGCAGCTTACCTGTTTCAAGCAGAAATAGATCGTTCTCTGCCTTTAATTGAGCGGTATCACAAATAAATTCAGGCCACTTTTTTTGCTGACAATTCCAAACCATGAGGCATAAAGTGAACCTTTATAACTCATAAATCAAGGTAACTATTCAGCTCACTCCTGTTTTTCCCGATAGCGGCGTTGAAAAACACGCATTTACAGTCAGTAAACTCCGCTTTTTCGCCTTGCTATCAGAAAAACCGGAAGCGATCTGAGCAGTTACGAGATGTTTTCAATGGGTGTGTTACAATTTCGGAATAGGGTAGAGGACAGGCTCCGGCATCGTGGCACGAACCCCCTCAAATAAGCTGAAATGCAACGCTAGTGGATGAATCTGCGAATACGATCAATCCCTTCGCGCAGCTGTGCTATGCCGGTGGCGTAGGCGAAGCGCAGGTGGGTGTTGGCGCGGAAGCTGCCGAAATCCTCGCCCGGGGTGATGGCTACTCCGGCCTGTTCTAGCAGTCGCCAGCAAAAATCGCGGCTATCGCTGGTGAGTCGGTGGACATCGGCGTAGATGTAGAACGCACCCTGGGGCTCGATGACGATGTCGAAACCGAGTGCTGGCAGGGTTTCGAGGAGAAAACGGCGGCGTTCATCGTAGGCGCTGCGCATGTGCTCGCAGCTTTTTGTTGCCGTTAGTGCGGCGATGGCGACCCTCTGTGACAGGGTGGGGGCGGCGATAAAGATGTTCTGCATGACCCGACGGCAGGGCTCGATCAGCTCTGGCGGCACGATGATCCAGCCGACCCGCCAACCCGTCATCGCCCAGCGCTTGGAGAAGCCGTTAACCACAATGGCGCGGTCGTTGATCGCCAGCGCGCTCTGCGCCCGGCAGCCATAGGTGAGGCCGTGGTAGATCTCATCCGAGATCAGATAACCACCGTGTTGCTGGCAGCCGATCGCCAATGCGCTGAGCATGGTTGGGTCGATCAGGGTACCGGTGGGGTTGCCCGGGGAGATCACCACGGCGGCGCGGGTCTGCGCATCCCAGTGCGCCGTCAGCCGCGCGCTATCAAGCTGATAATTGCTGGCGGCATCGACGGGGATATTGATCGGCTCGCCACCGGCTAAGCGCACCAGATTGCGTTGGCACGGGTAGCCGGGGTCGGGCAGTAGCACCCTCTCTCCGCTATCAAGCAGTACTGCGTAGAGCAGGTTGAACGCACCAGAGGTTCCCGGGGTGATGAGAATGCGTTCGGGGTCAATCGTCACCCCGTATTCGCGCTGGTAGAGGTCCGCGATGGCGCGGGTGAGCGCGGGATCACCGGTGGAGGGGGTGTAGAATTGGTTGCCGGAGAGAAGTTGCTGCTGGGCAGCGGCGATTACCTCGGGTGGGGTGGGGAAGTCGGGCTCGCCGATCTCCATGTGAATAATTGTACGACCCTCGGCCTCCAGTTGTTTGGCGCGTTCTAGCAGTTGCATGACGCGAAATGGCTCGATGTGATCGATACGCCGGGTCATGGCGTGTCGGGATCGTTGTCTGGGGGGGCTTCCTTGGTTTTTTTGCTGCGTCGTAGTTGGATGGCGCGGCGGCGTCTCCTTGCTTGGTGGTGCTGCCAAATATTTAGTGCTGGCCCATGTAGGCAGTAGATGCAGAGCAACAGAAAGGGGATGCGGTAGGGGGCGGCCATCAGTATCACGACTGCCACCAGCATCAGGATCATGGCGGCGAAAGGTTTGCGTACATTAAGGTCAAGGTTTTTTCCGGAGATGAAACGCACATTGCTGACCATAAACCAGGAGAGTGCTACCGTGTTGATTGCCCACAAAACATCATTTGGTGCTTGGTTGCCAGCTTGGTGAAACAGCACGCCAGTGGCAATGAGCAGGGCTGCCGCCGGGGTGGGGAGGCCGTGGAAATAGCGGTTGTCTTGCACCGCATGTTCGACATTGAATCGCGCCAAACGCAGCGCCGCGCCCGCGACCAGCAGAAAGGCGATCAGCCAGCCGGTTTTGGTTAGTGGGGTGAGAACCCAGACATAGAGCAGAACCGCTGGGGCGACGCCGAAGGAGAGCATATCGCATAGCGAGTCGTACTGGGCACCGAACTCGGTTTCGGCGTTGAGCAGGCGGGCGGCGCGGCCATCGAGCATGTCAAACACCGCGGCGATGATGATGCCCCAGGCTGCGGCCTCGAACCTCCCCTGAATGGCGGTGGTGATGGAGTAGAATCCGGCCAGCAGTCCCAAGGTGGTGAAGAAGCTGGGAATGAGGAAAACGCCGCGGTTGCGTGCTGATGTCATGATGGGGGCTCCTTAAGCTTTTCGGGCGAGGACGGTCTCGCCGGCCACTACCTTTTCCCCCTCCTGCACGCAGAGGGTGAATCCGGCTGGAATCTCGCAATCCACTCGGGAACCGAAGCGAATCATGCCGACACGCTCACCTGCCGCTACCTGATCGCCCACTGCAACATAGGAGACGATGCGCCGTGCGATCAATCCGGCGATTTGGGTGAAGGAGATGGTGGCGCCGGAGGCTAATTCCATCTCGAAGCGGTTGCGCTCGTTTTCCTCGCTGGCCTTATCGAAGCTGGCGTTGATGAACTTGCCGGGGAAGTAGCGCATGGAGGTGATGGTTCCGGCCATGGGGGCGCGGTTAACATGAACATTGAATACATTCATGAAGATATCGACTCGGGAGCCGGCCTCGTTGGCCTCAGCGCGGATCACCTTGCCATCGGCGGGGGCGATGAATAGTTCATCGCCAAATGGGGCATGGCGGCAGGGATCACGAAAGAAGTTGAGCAGGAATAGTAGAATAATGAGGAAGAATATACTGATCATGCAGCCACCAAATAGCAGTGCCAACAGGAGCAGTGCCGCGGTGGAGAGAATAAATGGCCAGCCTTCGTTGGCGAAGCCGTAACGAGTGTGGGGTTGGGGGGAGGTGCGCATCGACACAACTCTAGCGAGTGCAATGGGTGTTTGCGAAGTCCTGCGTGCCAACGAAAAAAGCCCCGGCCAAATGACCGAGGCTTTTTCGTAACAAGGTCTGACACCCTAGGGAGGGGAGGGAGGAGGGAGGAACGGGTGCCAGACGGGGACGAACTCTAGGGGCAATGCTTTACAGCTAAATGAATGATCCATTAACAAACAGTAATGTGGCCGTCTGCTAGCGCTGTGGTTATCGGGGGAAAATCAGGGGGGATCTGAGTTGTTACTAAAATAGTTGTCGGCGGTGGCTTGCACGCGATCCATCGCCTGCTGTGCCAAGGTGATGGCTTGCTCTAGTGGGGTGTCGGGCGCGATTTTCAGAGGGTCGCCATAGACAATCACCCCTTCAGTAAACGGCTTGGGAATGTAGAAACGATCCCATGAGTTGACGCGCCACTGCTTGCGACTGGCGTAGCAGGCGGCACGAATGGGGGTGTCGGCCTTCATCGCCAACAGTACGGTGCCTGCCTGAATCTGCTCTCGTGGGCCTGTGGGGCCATCGGGGGTGATGCCGACATTGTCACCGGCACGGGCGCGGCGGATCATTTTGAGTAGTGCGCGCGCGCCGCCCTTGGTGGTGGAGCCGCGCACGGTAGCGAAGCCGAGTAGATGTGCGGTGTCGGCAATAAATGCGCCATCGCGGTGTTTGGAAATCAGTATCTCCCCCTGCCAGCCACGAAAGGCATAGGGCATCATCAGCATGCGCGCATGCCAGAAGCAGAGTAGAAACGGCGCCGACTTTCCGGGCGCAAAGGGCTCGCCCACCACCTGCCAGCGGATGGAGCGTGATAGCCCGACAATCACTCCGCGGATCAGATGGGGAATCAGCCAAGCAAGCAGACGGGCCTTCATATCTGATCGCGTGGTGGCTGTTTCCGAGGCATCACCCATCAGCATGATTCGCGAACTGGAGTTCATAAAGTTCGCGATATAGCCCGCCTTGCTCCAGTAGCGCTTCATGACACCCCTGTTGGATGATGCGACCATCATCGAGTACCACAATGCGATCCGCGTGGCGGATGGTGGAAAGGCGGTGGGCGATGACGATAGTGGTGCGCCCCTCCATCAGGTGGTCAATCGCCTCTTGTACTAGCCGCTCAGACTCGGAATCGAGGGCGCTGGTCGCCTCGTCGAGAATGAGTATCGGCGCATCCTTAAATAGTGCCCGCGCCAAGCTGAGGCGTTGGCGCTGTCCACCGGAGAGAATCACCCCTCGTTCACCGATCAGCGTGTCATAGCCGTTAGGTAGTTTGGCAATAAAATCATGAGCATTCGCAGCTTTTGCGGCAGCCTCCAATCGCGTTGGATCCACCTCAGTATAGCCATACGCCAGATTGCTGCGCACGGTGTCGTTGAACAGGATAATATCTTGGGTCACTAGGGCGATCTGGCGCCGTAACTCCCTGCTATCGAGGTGACGGATATCCACACCATCGATGAGAACCGCTCCCTGGGTAGGATCCATAAAGCGAGGGATCAAATTCACCAGCGAGCTCTTGCCTGCACCACTGCGCCCGACCAGTGCCACCACCTCACCCCGGGCAACGGTGAGCGATACCCCTTGTAGCACTGGGTTTGGACTGCCATCGTAGCATAGCGTGACCCCATTCATGGCAATGCTGCTCGAGAATGGCGCCATCACCTGTGGCTGCTCGGGTTGGACTACCGCAATCGGCGCATCCATGATCTCAAAGATACGATCTGAGGCAGCTAACCCTTGTTGAATCACATTGTTGGCGTTGGCCAGCCGTTTTACAGGTTCGTAGAGCATGATGAGTGCGGCCAGGAAGGACATCAATGTTCCGGGAGTGGTGCTGCCGTTGGCGATGCGGATACCGCCGTACAGCAGTACCCCGGCGATGCCAAAACCGGCCAGTAGCTCCATGATCGGGAAGGAGAGCGCCTGCACCCGCATCACCCGCATCTGACAATGGAAAAAATCATCGGTGAGCGCCTGAAAGCGGCTGTTTTCATACTTCTCCATGGCGAAAGCCTTGACTACACGGATGCCGGAGATGGTCTCCTCGATCAGTGCGGACATCGCCCCCAAGGTCGATTGACCATCAAAGGTGGCGCGGCGCATGTTGCGGCCAAAGCGGACAATGGGGTAGACCACCAGCGGGAAGACGGTGAAGGCGATGGTGGCCAGTAGCCAATCCTGATAAAACACTACCGCCAGTAGAAAAACAATCGAAGCGGTGTCGCGCATTAGTGAGGAGACAGCTGTGGTCACCGCTCCCTGCACCAAGAGGGTATCGGCGCTAATGCGCGTCATCAATTCACCAGTTTTGCGGTGGGTGAAAAAGTCCAAGGATTGGGCGGTTACCCGTGCATAGAGCTGGTTGCGCAGATCATGGATTACCCGCTGACCTACCCAGCCCATGAGGTAGGTTTGACCGTAGTAGGCGCTGCCTTTGATCACATAGAGGCCGATTACACCTAATGGAATCAGATAGATATAGTGGTGACTGTTGCCGGGAGCGAGTGCTTGGTCGAGTGCTGGCTTGAGCAGCCAAGCTAGACCCGCAGTACAGGCCGCAAGCACGATCATGCAGGCAATGGCTACCATCAGTCGCCCACGGTAGGGACGGAGGAATGCCAACAGGCGACGGTAGCTCATCGCTTGGCCTTTTTCCTAGTGCCCAACGATGCCCGTGCCTTCAATTGACCCATGCGCTGTAAAAAAGCGATACTGCCATCGGCGATGGCTCGCGCGAGCACTCTTTGATGGTGGCGGTTTTTAAATAGCCGCTCGCGTGATGGGTTGGAGATGTAATCGGTCTCTACTAGCACGCTGGGAATCTCCATCGCTCCCAACACCACAAATCGCGCCCGTTTGGGACGATCGTATTTTACGGGTGCTACGCGTCCGATTTGATGAATGATCTGCTCGGCCAGTATCAGTGAACTGTTGAGGCTATCGGTGCGCGCCATGTCTCCGAGAATGGAGCTGACCATGGGGTCATTCGATTGGGATGAACGGATAATACCAGCCACCGCATCCGCAGCATTCTCCTTGGAGGCCAGTGCGGCAGCGACTTTGTCCGGTGTCGCTCCCCGCCTAGATAGCGTATAGACGCTGGCTCCTTTTACGCGGCGATTGCGCACCGCATCGGCATGGATGCTGATCATGATGTCGGCATGATGTCGACGCGCGATACGCACTCGCTCCTTGAGTGGCACATAATAGTCCCCATGGCGAGTAAGAAAGGCGTGAATGCCCGCAATTTGATTGAGTTGCGAAGTTAAGTCTTTGGCAATGGCCAGCGTTACCCATTTTTCCTGCAAGCCATCACGACCGGTCGCACCGGGGTCGACCCCGCCGTGGCCAGCATCTACCGCAATGGTGATCTTATGGTGCGGCTGCAAAATTATGCGGTGTTTTTTGATGGAAGCTGTTTTTTTTGTCGGTTGTGAAAGATTGATGACCAATTGGTATGGCTTGTGATGGTACGGCTTGAGAACAGCATTTCGTACCGTCACTTTATTCCCCACATCAAGCACAATGCGCAATCCACCCGCCTTGCGCCTTCCAACCCGAATCGCATGCACTCTGGCACGGGAAGCGTTGGGAAATTTAGGGATGGAGGCCGTCAATCGCGCGTGTTTGATATCAATCACCACCCGTTCGGGCTGGTGCAGGCGGAAAATTTTGTAGCTCGGTGCATGGGTGAGCGCAAACACGATGCGGGTGTGCCCCGGGGTGTTCCAAAGGTGAATGCGATTGACGGTGGTTGGTGATCCCCAGGCAAGTAGTGGGAATAGGCCAAACAATATGCCCAGCAGCCATTTCAGTGTGCGATGATTCATTTCCTGTAACTACTCAGCACCCTAGCAGAAAATGGCTGTAACTGCTCAGATTGCTTCCGGCTTTTCCGGTAGCAAGGCGAAAAAGCGGAGTTTACTACTGTAAATGAGCATTTTTCAACGCCGCTATCGGGAAAACAGGGAGTGAGCTGAGTAGTTACCATTCCCTCTATGCCCGTGCTACTTCTGAGCCGAGCGGGAGTGGCGAGGACGGCTCTGCTTCAGGCCTGTTCTTCTTAATCATCATTGCGGCCAATAGCAGGCCCATCAGAATCATGAAGGGCTCCATAATACGGACAATAATGAAGGTGTTGGCACCAATTGCGTGCACCAATAGCCCAGCATAACCGCATAGTGTGCCCAATGCAGCACCGTGGAGCTCGGTATCTTTTACATGGTGATAACATTGTCGCAATAGCACCCAAAAACGGCGCAAGAGCCAAATAAAAGGGATGAATCCCAGCAGTCCAGTTTCATCCAACACGCGAGGATACTGTCCATCGAGAAACTTGCCCCCCGTTACCCCTAATCCAAGCAGTGGAGCCTTGGGAAAATCGATGGTCAGGACACGATACCACGCCATCAGTCGCTCAGTGGTGGATGTGTCCACGCTCAGGCCGGCGACATGGAGTTGCCCTTGCTGTTGTTTTTGATCAAAGGTGAACATGATGCGATTGATCACATTTTTTGGCATCACTGCAGGAAGGATCAGAATGGCCACCAGCATCATCGAAAAGATCAGCTTTTTGCGCCGCGAATAGACCAAAAATGCGCATAGTGACACCGCTAACGACAGGTATGAGCTGCGAGACTCGGTAAACATAAACGGCACGATAATAATCCCCATCAACACGCCATACCGGATCTGTTTGCTGCGTTCAGAGGTGTGGAGAAACATGCCCAATGTTACCGAGAACATCAGCATAAGATAACCACCAAAGGTGTTGGGCTCACCCTCTGCACCCTCAAAGGGGGCGGATACCCGCCCACCACCGGGAATCTCAGTTATGCCGATGAGACTGACCACCATGCAGGTGAATAGCATGACATTGAGCAGTCGCTTGATAGAGGCCTCATCATGAAGGTGGTTGACGATCATAAAGAAAAGCAGAAAATACTCCAGATATTTAATTAGGAAAAAAGCACCATAGAGGCCAATGTTTCCATCAATGCTACCAACAATGGTGGCAACCACCGATATTGACCAATACCAGATGATGGGTTGGTTAATGGGGGTTTCGCGCAACAGGCCTAAGTTTTTATCAATAGCCATGCGGAAGAGCCAAGTGAAACAGATCAACGAGAGCATGATATCGTCAAGCCGCAATGTCACTCCACGGCTTTGGGTGGTGTTTACTAGGTGCTGTGCCAGTTGGGACTGGGTGTGGCCGCCAAAGGTGATCTCCGGTGACAATAGTGTCATGAGAATTAATAGATAGAGTGAGAACTCGATGTTGGTAAAGGCGATTGTGATCACCAACAGAGCGCCAATCAGTAAAATGGGTTCCTGCGCCATATCGGGAGCGATGAGATAGACCGCATAGACCAGCAGCAGGCTCAGCGAAAATGTAAGCAGCACAGTTGGCGGAATTGGGATGCGAATGGAGCCTAGGCTCATGTTTTGATCGCTTTGCAAAAAAGCCCGTTTTGATCGGAACTGTTATGCTCGCAAAATCGGGAATCCGGTCGTTGCAATCTGTTGCCTTGACTTGGGTTTTTGGTCAAGCTTGGAATGACAACCTTTTGCGAGGGCATCATGTTCTACCTGGAAAAATTATAGCGGGAGTCAGCATTGTCCGGCTATTTGAGTCCCATACTCTCAGCCATTCTTTTCAGATCATCTTTGCTGGCGCCTTGGGTGATGCCCAGTTGATCTGCCATGCTTTTCAGCTGTTGCAACTTTTGCATTTGCGCAGTGTTCTCTTTTCTCTTCTGGAATTGCGACGGGGTTCTGAATGGTGTCGATGGCTGCCGGTGCTGTGATGCCTGGATGGTTTCCGGCGTTACCTTGTCTTCCATCATTTTCGTCACCATCTCCAGCAACAGGGCGCTGACGAGTATTGTGGCCAGAATCCAGACATACTGTTTGAGTCGTTGCTTTTTTGCTGTTTTTGATGACCGTCTGTTTTTTCTTCGCATCAGTTTAGCTCCGCATATACGTCGTCATTCTGGGCTTGAGCCGGAGTACAGTTCAAAACAACATATTGAAAATTCTGGATTACCTCATCCTCCGGCGGAGTGGCGCTGCGGTCAGAATACGCGTTTTGCGAGGTCATCATTATTTATTGCGGCGCATCATCTTGCGCAACTGTTGCCACTGCTGTTGTATCATGCCTCGTGCCATCATCCAGCCATCCTCAAAGGTACGCTGTGCCGTATCCATCCATGATTGGCGAATATTCTCATCACCACCATAGCCATAGGCATAATAGTGATCCATCTTCAATGCTTTAAAGTCTCCGGAAATATCGCCGCGCACCCCATTAAGCACCAGCCCTGTGATTTTACCACCCACCCCTTCGAGGGATACTTTGACGCGTTTGAGTGCGCCACGCACGACGGAACCAACATGGTAGACCAGCAAAATGCCGTCCACTTTGCTCGCCATAATACTGGCATCCGTGGTATGCAGGGACGGAGGCATATCTACGAGGATATAATCGTACTCTTCGCGTAGCTCGGCCAGCAACGCATCCATACTTTTGGATGCCAATAGATCGGGTGGGTTGGCATTAACATTGCCACAGGTGAGCAATTCCAGCTGATCCAGCCCTGGGGTATACATCGCCATATCAATGCCCATTTCCCCCAAAATGACATCTGAGAACCGCTTCACGGCATCACGCCAGGGAAATTGACCCAACAGACAATCACTCAGTCCCGGCCCTTTTTCGAGACCAAAGGTGTGGTGCACCATCGGTTTGCGCATATCTCCATCCATCAGTAACACCCGTGCGCCTTGCTGCACCAGTACGATCGCCAAGTTGACCGAGGTGGAGCTTTTCCCCTCTTTCATGGTTGAACTGGTGATCATCATTACCTTGCCCATGAGGTCTTGCGAGAACAATAGATTGGTGCGTAGGCTGCGATATGATTCTGACATGACCGAGGTTGGAGCAAAATGGGTAATGAGACGAATCTGGCGATCCATAGCTCCGATACGCGCCACCAACCCCTTTTGTTTGCTGAAGATTTCAAGGGCCTCATCATCCATCAGTTGTGGGATGTAGCCGATCACTGGCAGATTGAGGAAGTTCTCGACCTCTGCAATGGTGCCAATCGAGGTGTCCATTGCCTCCAAAATTAGTGAGATCACCAACCCCAGCACAAGCCCAAGCAAGAATCCCGCGAGGCTGGTTCTCCCAAGTTTGGTCGGGTTCACCCGTTGGTTGGCGAGCATGGCTGGCCGTACAATCGTGACCATTTGGGTCTTTTGTGCGGCTTGAATCAGTACCTCTTGGTACTTTTGTTGTAGCTGATTGAACAGGTCTTCATTGATGGCGACGGTGCGATTGAGCCGTGCCAGCTCCGCCTGATTGGCCGGGATGTTTTCATATTGTACGGTGGCTTGAGCAATCTGACGCTTTAGATCTAGAACCCTGCTTTGGGTTAGACGCACCTGATTGATTAACTCATCAACCATACTGATGAGGATATCGTCGGCCTGTGCCTGCAACTCCAGCATTTGTGGGTGTTGTGGTGTATAGGTTGTTGCCAGCTTCGTGCGTTGAAGTTGCATATCGATCAGATGCTTGTTGAGGGCATCGAAGTAGGGGCTTACTTTGCCAACTACCGTGATCGCCGTAAAAGGGTGATCGCCGCCTTTAAATTGCCCTTTAATCTGCTTAAGGGTAAATGCCAGGTCGTTAAGGTGTTGAATTGACATTCTATACTTCGTCTCACGCTTGCTGATGATGATGGTGACCGTTCTCGAGTCGGAGCCCGCAAGTGACATGCCATGGGCATGGCTGAATGTTCGAACCACCGTCTCGGACCTCTTCATGCGGTTACCAACTACACCCATCTGGTTTTTGATGAACTTTTTGGCTTCATAAATCTGCCGGGTCTGCTCATAGCGATTAAAACGGACATAGGCTTCCGCCACTGTTTGGGCTATCTTGCGTGCACTCCGTGCGCTCGAAGAGATCGCAGAGATGGAAACTAGGCCACTTTGCTCCTCTTGTGACACATCGATACTATTTTTTAGTTGCGTAACGCTATTGATGTATTTTGGTGTTAATCGCGCTTCATCACTAGAAACATCCGAGGGGATCTGGCCCAAATCACGCGCCACTTTCTCCATCAAGGCATACGAGCGGATCATCCCCATTTGTGTATTGAGGTCGGTGGAGTTGTGTTGTTGGTTGTTGGGTAATGTGGATTGAAGAGGATCAACGGTGTCGATCTTTATCGTGGCCTCAGAGCTGTATAGCGGCGGGGGTTGATTGATCCAAGAGAATAGGCTGCTAAAGATACCAAGTGAAACTGCGCAAAATAGAATAATCCAGCGTCGCCGGAGAATGATTTGCCAGTATTCATCGAGATTAAGATCGTAGCCGCTATCGGATTCCATCGATGTTGCAGTCATTATGGAGTTTTTAAAGCCTTGATAGCGAAGTCAATGGAGTTAATGGAAAGAAATGGTGACGCAATGATGGTGATGGTTGGTTGAATCTCTGCAATGAATTTATTCCAATTGGCAATGGGTCGATCCGGTACGATGATGACATCTTTATTCTTTAACAGGATATTCTGTGTCAGATCGCCGTCATGCATAAAGCGGGAAAAATTGATCGGGATGATCTGTGGGCTATCCCGGTTTTGCCGCACAACGCGCACATCTCGCTTATAGGATGCTTTGGTAAAGCCTCCGGCGCGGGAAACGGCCTCAAGAAAGCTTAGGTTTCCGATATACTGCACGATGCCGGGTTTACCTACCGCGCCCAGCACGAAGACCAGATGTTTGGACTGGGCGCGGGAGGGGATAAAGATGGTGTCGCCCTTGGTTACAATCGCATTCTCACTCCAATCACTCTGTTGAATCGCTCTTGTCAGATTGAGCAGGATCGTTTTACCATGGCGGATGAGTTGAACCTTGGTCATATCGGCAGACTTTGTGGGGCCGCCGGTACGGGCGATAAAATCCACCAGTGACTCCTTGCCTTTGAGGTAATAGGTGCCAGGCCCAGTGGGTTGGCGCTGAAGGTTCATCACCTCGCCAAAGATGGTGGCACTTTTACTCAGCGCTTTAATGAGTACTACGTCGACCCGGGGGTTGTGCTCATAGCGGTGAACCTCTTTGAGGAGATAATCACCAGTCTCCATGACAGACATGCCAGAAATAGGCTTGATATCATTCAGGTATGGCAGAGATATCCGGCCATCGGCGCCTACCGTTTTTAGATATGTAGTGCTGGTTCCACCCACCCAGAAGGTGAATGAGAGCTTGTCTCCCGGGCCAACGATATAGTCTGTAATGCCCCGATAGGTTTTGAATACCGCATTGTGTGATATATGGAAGAGGTCGCGTTTTTTGGCGTGGGTTAGCACCTTAGGAAGTCGCGCAGAGTTGGCGCGATGGTAGGCATGTAGCAGCACCCGCCGATCTGCGGCCCATGCGGTGGGGTCATCTCCCGCCACCGCAGCCACCTTGGCTCCATGTGCTTCGGTAGTAATATTTATCTTTGGTATACCTTGCGCTTCGAGCCATGCGGCAATCGTATCCGCGCGTGCCCGAGAGAGCGCGCGATTGTTTGGGAAGCTGCGTTCATGGATGGGACGACGATCTGCATGCCCAGACAGGGCAAATCTAAGTGCGCGCGTCTGATTGCCAAAACTGTGGAGCCACCCCGCGAGTTTCCCCTGCTCTTTGTCAGTAAGGCTCGCCAAAGCCGTGCCAAAATGCACTACTGTTGGCAGACCTACCTCTTCGCGTTGGCTGGTGGTCTCCGGTTTGGATTTGGAGTACGACCATACCTCGACACCGCCGTTCTCGCGCACCCCAAGCACATCCAACATTCCCGTATTGAATACATCGCCGAGATCCACATGGTAATAGACCCCGTAATTTGGTAACTGTCCTGGATTGGTTTCAAAGCGAGCATCGGCTTGGGACCAGCTCCACAGAGCCAGCCCCTGTCCGGTGGAGGAGGCGGCAACCAGATCCTGGTGGCCATCGTTATTTAGATCCCCTACTCGGACATCATGCCAGGTGCCTTGGTAGGTAATGGCTTCGCGGCGCCACTCCCCATTTTGATCCGCCAGTCGTGAATTGTATCCAGGAGGGTTCGGGTGGCCATTGAGTACCTTGCCTTGGATGCTGCTTTTGCTCAGGGCATGTTCTTGCGGACTACCATCAACCACTTGGCGCATCCATGACATATTCCGGCCATGGTACCCTTTTCGTGATTGTAGCCAGACGCGCAGTCCGTGTTGGTACAGCCCTGCGATCACATCAAGTCGGTGGTCTCCGTTGACATCGGCAATGGTCACCGAGTCGACATCCGCATCAACCGGCAGCACCTCCTGAGTCCAGCGACCCTCACCGTCACCGTACCAGATGCGCACCCCGCCAACCCAATGCCAGTCGTCACTATAGCTGGACTTGCGTGAGCCGACGCCACCGCGTTCGGCCGCGATGATATCAAGGTGGCCATCGCCATCGAGATCTGCAATCTTCATGTCGACGAAATTGCCCTGATGCATCGGCCCAGTATCGCTACGCCAGCCGCCTCTGCCATCATTGAGCCAGACATCAATGCCCCCAGCCTCTTCACCAAATCCTGATTTTGTGGCCACAATATCGGGCCAGCCGTCTGCATTGATATCTGCGAATCGGACATTGCGATAGATGCCGCTCTCGATGGGTGTCGAGTGGAGTCTCCAGCCCGTCCCTTCGGAGGTCCATACCTCTATCCCTTTGGTGTCTCCTTGGCCACATATAACCACTGATAATTGACCATCTCGATTGACATCAGCCACATCAAAGTCGCGGGGTTGCATCGATGTTTTCGGCCCTGCCATTGAACGCCAACGGCCTGCGCCATCGCCAACTTGCAGGGTGAATCCGGCACGCAATCCTCGCTTACCAACCAGGATGTCGGTCTTACCATCCTGGTTAAGATCGACGAATTTGGCGCTAAAGGATGGGATTTCCAGCTGAGGGCCAACCAAGCGCATGGCGTAGGATGGGTGCGGAACTCCGCGATTTTCCAAGGAAATTGTCGGTTCTGGCACCATGGTGCGGCATGATGTTAATGTCAACACCAGTGCCAGTGCGCATCCGATGCGATACAGTGGGTGCATGCTACCTTTATTCATAAGAGATGACATTCCACCAACCGTGGTAAAGAAGTCAATCAAAACACAGTCTTATTGCCTTCCAACGGGCCTCTTGCAACACTCATGAGCGGCGATTGGCTTCCCCACTCCGGCGCATTTCCAGGCGGGAGTTTCGGTGCATGGAACCACCATGCCCCCATTCCATCCTGAAAATGCACGCGAAGTGGGATTGCCACTCATCCACCCAGAGTTTTGCAAGAGACTCAAAGGCATGGACTTTTCTTGTGATTGATACAGATTACGACGATATCCTATCGGACATTGTAACTACTCAGCACCCATTGAAAACATTCTGTAACTGCTCAGATCGCTTCCGGTTTTGCTGATGGCAAGGCGAAAAAGCGGAGTTTACTACTGTAAACGGGTATTTTTCAACGCCGCTATCGGGAAAACCAGAAGTGAGCTGAGTAGTTACCAGCACCCATTGAAAACATCTCTGTAACTGCTCAGATCGCTTCCGGTTTTTCTGATAGCAAGGCGAAAAAGCGGAGTTTACTACTGTAAACGGG